>JAYVAQ010000107.1:0-14946 GCA_043750875.1 Rhodanobacteraceae bacterium | reverse complement strand
GACATTGAGCACCTGAAAGCCCCTACAAACGCCTAAAATTGGCTTATCTGCTTTCAGAAAGCACTCAATTAAATCGAACTCTAAGCGATCCCGCAGCGGATCGCCGCCCCACTCGGGTTTAATCGGAAGCTCGCCATAGCGATGCGGCTCGACGTCGGTGCCGCCCTGTAACAGCAGCCCATCGAGCGTTTCAACGATGGTTTTAAACGCGTCGCGGCGGCGTTCGCCGTCCAACTCACGCAGCATTGGTAGCGTCAGCGGCAAGCCACCAAAACGCGTCACGAGCTGATTATTTGCGTCCACCACTGCCATGCGATCCACGCCGCGCGAGTCCGGACTTAAATTGTCACCGGGAATAAACCTTGGTGTGATGCCGATTTTCCGCATTTGCTTTCCCCCATCGCATGGTTTATCGGCGATTAGAGCGCAATTTAGCGCCGCTAAGGCTGCTTGGCTTTCGCGCCGTTTTTAAGGCGTTTAAAAAGGGCTGCCGCCGACACCAAGGACCAAACCCCTTCCAACACGACGAACGGCCAAAACGGGATCATCCACGCAGCGCCGCTGGCCATGCCCGCACCGATCATATTCAGCGCAAAAAACCATGGGCTGTCATCTTCGATTTTGTCAGTGATGTCCAACAAATAGGCAAGTAACAGCAAGCTGACGCCGATGGTGGCGACCCATTCGGAATTGCTCACGAGCTAGCGTGCTCGCTTTAGCAGATCGAGCTTCATGCCGCAGCGCCAATCGGGCAACTCACGCCGGTGCCGCCCAACCCGCAGTAGCCGCCTGGATTTTTTGCTAAATATTGCTGATGCTCGTTTTCCGCGTAATAGAAAGCCGATGCGGGCATAATTTCAGTCGTAATCGTTCCCAAACTGGCGGCGCTTAGGCGCGCTTGATAGGCCTGCTTTGACGACTCGGCGACGATTTTTTGTTCGATACGCGTGGTGTAAATGCCTGAGCGATATTGCGTGCCGGAATCATTGCCTTGGCGCATGCCTTGGGTCGGGTTGTGCGCCTCCCAGAAGAGCTGCAGCAGTTGCTCAATGCTGACCTTGCTCGGGTCATAAATGATCCGCACCACTTCATTGTGGCCGGTCATGCCGGTGCAAACTTCCTGATACGTTGGGTTTGGTGTGATTCCGGCGCTGTAGCCCACGGCGGTACTAATAACGCCGGGCACCTGCCAAAACTTGCGCTCCGCACCCCAAAAACAACCCATGCCAATGATTAGCTCGTGGCTGCCGTCTGGAAAGGGTGGCTTCAGTGCGCTGCCCAAAACCGCGTGAAAATCGTGCAGCGGCATTTCAGTACTGCGCCCTGGTAGTGCTTCCGCTGCGGTGGGGAGGTCACCACTGTTTTTACTGAATAAAGATTTCTTGCCGAAAAACATGGGGTTGCTCCAATAAAGCTAATCGAAATAAATGTATGCGGGCAATTTTACGAATTTACAGCGAAACGATTACTGATTGCTCAGCTTGGTTGTACCCGCCAAACCTGGGTGGTTACCGCAACAAAATGACACCCCGTACCTAGCAACACGAAACCGTGCCAGATCGCGTGCGCATATGGCAAACGCTTCGCCATGTAAAACGCCGCACCCAAGGTGTAGGCAAGGCCACCTGCAGCAAGCCAAAACGCGCAGGCCGGCGTAATTGCCTTCCACATCGGGCCAATCACGGTCATCACCATCCAGCCCATCGCCAGGTAAATCAGCGTGGATACCAATTTAAATCGGCCGGTAAAAAAGAGTTTAAAAATAATTCCGGCCGCAGCCAAACTCCAAATCGTTGGCAATAGCCACCAGCCACTGGTGTCTTTTAGCGCGATTAGCGTGAAGGGCGTATAGGTGCCAGCGATCAACAGAAAAATTGCACAGTGATCAAATACTTTAAAGCGCGCCTTTAGCACCGCATTGTGGGTGTCGTGATACAGCGTGGATGCCACGTACAGCAGCACCATGGATGTGCCAAACGCGACCGCGCCAATGAGTTCCGCGGTGCCACCGCGCAGCGCTGTTTCTACAATCAAAATGGCTGCGGCAACGCTGGCCGCGCATGCGCCAAGTGCATGAGTTAGGGTGTTTAGGCGCTCTTCGTGTGCGTGGTACGTCGTAGAGTTGGACATTTAAATTCTAAATTTTTAAAAACTATGTGCATTTTTATAACAATAGCAGAAGTTTTTGCAGCGAAAATTATCGGGAGAATCACGCCTTAGAATTTAGGCAGCCTTCAACTTATCTCGCCCCCGCACGCCCTTGTTCGTCTGCAGCGCTAACGTTATGCTAGTTTGCCGAAAATCTGCGCAGCACCGTCGATGCGACGCCGCGCTTTGAGTGAGATATGACCCGAAATACCGTCAGCGCCCGAATTCTTCCCGATACCGGCATGGAAGTTTTAAGCAAGCGCGAAGTGCGCCGCTTAGCCGATTCATCGCAATCGGGGCTTTACCATTTATTTCGCCGCTGTGCGCTTGCGGTGCTGACTACCGGTGCCGAAACAGATGACGCACGTGGATTGTTAGCTCGCTATCCAGATTTCGCTATTCGCATCGAACAGCAAGATCGCGGTGTTGCACTCGACGTCGAGAATGCGCCCGCACAGGCTTTCGTTGACGGCGTGATCATCCAGGGAATTAAAGAGCTGCTGTTCGCGGTATTGCGCGACATTGTCTATGTAGAAAACGAGATTCGCGGCAAGCACATGATGGACGACCCGGAGTCGATCACCAATGCCGTGTTTGAAATTTTGCGTAATGCGCGTGTGCTCAAGCCGAACGCAGAGCCGAATTTGGTGGTTTGTTGGGGTGGGCACTCGATCAACCGAGGCGAATACGCTTACACCAAAAAAGTAGGTTACGAGTTGGGTTTGCGCGGGCTTGATATCTGCACTGGCTGCGGCCCGGGCGCGATGAAAGGGCCGATGAAGGGTGCCACGATTGCGCATCTGAAGCAGCGGCGCTATCGCAATCGCTATATCGGCATTACTGAGCCTGGCATTATTGCGGCGGAATCACCGAATCCAATTGTCAATCAATTGGTGATCATGCCGGATATTGAAAAGCGTCTAGAAGCGTTCGTACGCTTGGGCCACGGCATTTTGGTGTTTCCTGGTGGCGTTGGCACGGCGGAAGAAATTCTCTATTTGATGGGGATTTTGCTGCACCCAGACAACGCGGATATGCCGTTTCCGTTTGTGTTGACCGGCCCGAAAGAGAGCCGCGAATATTTTGAGCAGATTGATCATTTCTTGCGCCTAACCTTGGGCGATGACGCCGCGAAACGCTATGAAATCGTGGTGGACGATCCAGCGCGCGCGGCGGAAGTAATGAAGCGCGGTTTGGTTGATGTGCGCGCAAATCGGATGAAGGCCGGGGATGCATTTTTCTTCAATTGGTCACTGAAACTGCCGTTCGCGTTTCAACAACCGTTTGAGCCTAGCCACGAAAATATGGCAGCGCTGGATCTCAATCGCAATCGGCACCCGCATGAACTGGCCGCAGATTTGCGCCGGGCGTTTTCAGGAATCGTTGCAGGTAACGTCAAAGAAGAAGGCATTCGCGCCATTGAAAGCTTTGGCCCGTATGTGCTGACCGGTGAACCTGAAATTATGGCGGCGCTAGATGCGTTGCTGGCTGCGTTTGTAGAGCAACACCGTATGAAATTGCCGGGTACCAATCCTTATAAACCTTGCTACATCTTGGCGTGAAATTTAATCCAGGATGCTAAGCGCACTGTCCATCCGCGATTTCGCCATTATCAGTGCGCTTGATCTGCGCTTCCACGATGGCTTGACGGTGGTTACCGGCGAAACCGGTGCGGGTAAAAGTATTGTCTTGGATGCGCTGACAATGCTGGCAGGTGCGCGTGCAGATGCCGGAGTGGTGCGTGCGGGCGCGGATCGCGCCGAGTTGAGTGCTGAGTTTGTTTTGACTGAGCACAAACGTATTCGGCGCTGGCTCAAAGACGCGGAGCTGGACGAAGGCGAAGGCCAAACCGTGCAGTTGCGTCGTGTAGTGCGTGCGGAAGGTAGCTCAAAAGCCTGGATCAACGGCCGCGCGGTGCCACTGACGCAACTGCGGGAGTTGGCCGAGCAGTTGATCGAAATTCATGGTCAACACGACAGCATGATGTTGCAGGAACCGGCGCGACAATTGGATGTGCTGGATCATTTCGCCGCAAGTACTGCCGAGCTAAGCGCGGTCAAGGAAGCCGCGATCGCAGTTAAAACTATCGCGCAGGAAACGGCAGAATTAAAAAAGCTCAGTGGTACCGGCACCGAATTATTGGAGTTGCTCAGCCAGCAGCTGGCGGAACTCAGCAAGCTGCGACTCGCGCCCGAACATCTGGCCGAGCTGGATAGCAAGCAACGCAAGCTGGCGAACGCTGAGTCGTTAATTGCTGCGGTTGAGCATGCATTGCAGCGTTTGGATCGTGACGCGCCGCAGGGTGTGGCGCGCGTGCTTACTCAAGTCCAAAATGATTTGCGTAAACACGGCGCGGTCGATGCCAAGCTGATTGAAGCAGCTGCGCTGTTAGAGAGTGCGGCCATTGAAGTGGACGAGGCGTTGTCGCTCGTTGAAGATGTGCGCAGCGAGTTGACTCTGGATCCAGCACAACTGGCCCAGGTCGAGGCCGAGCTTTCTAAAGTGCACGAATTGGCGCGCAAGCATCGTGTGCCGGTGGCGCAATTGGCGGAGAAAGGCGCTGAGCTGCGTAGCCGTGTCGCGCAAATGAGTGGCGCCGACGAGCGGCTTGCCGCGTTGGCGTTAGCGCGCCAAACCGCCGAAACCGCATGGAGACGAGCCGCAGAATCGTTGAGTAGCAAGCGTCAATTGGCCGCGAAAAAACTCAGTCGTGCTGCGGAAGCATTGATCCAACAACTAGGCATGGCGGGCGGCAAACTGAATTTTGATTTCAATACGCGTGACGCGAACGACTTTTCGCCGAACGGTGCCGAGAGCGGCGAATTCGTCGTTTGCGCCAACCCAGGCCAGCTGCTTAAACCGTTGCGTAAAACCGCCAGCGGCGGGGAACTATCGCGTTTAAGTCTGGCGCTGAAGGTTTCTAGCTTGACTAAGGCGAATGTGCCGGTGCTTTTGTTTGACGAAGTCGACGCCGGAATTGGTGGTGCAGTGGCCGATACCGTCGGCCAGCTGCTTGCCAAACTTGGCCGCGCGCATCAGGTATTGGTGGTGACGCATTTGGCGCAAGTTGCCGCACACGGCGATCAACACTGCCAGGTCAGCAAAACCAATGACGGCTTGCAGACCCAGTCCAGCGTGCATTTACTCGATGAAAATCAACGCATTGATGAGCTTGCGCGCATGTTGGGTGGTCAAGTAACGCCTTCCACGCGCGCAGCTGCCGCCGAGTTACGTGCGCGGGTGCAGGCCAAGCAAAAAACATAAGGCCAGGGCCCCCAGTTTGTATGTTGGGTGAGCTCTTATTTCACACTCGAAATTTAATTTAGCTATTTTTGGAGGCAGTAATGCGGCTCAATAGTTTGTTTTTTTACGCCCTAGTTGTAGCTACACCCGTTTCGTCCAGTGCCGCCGCCCCTCCGGCAATAGTTGCTTTCGAGCAGCTTAAGACTTTGGTTGGGAATTGGCGGGCGACTGATCCGAACAACAAAACGTCGGTGGAAGTGAAATTGTTCGCGAATGGGAGCGCGTTGGTCGAAACCTGGACGATGAGTGCAACGCGTCAGTCGATGACCGTTTACACACTAGATGGCAATCGTCTTTTAGCGACTCACTATTGCCCTCAAGGCAATGCTCCACGCCTTGCCTTCACTAAAACAGACGCTTCGGGCGCCCATCACTTTGAGTTTCTTGATGGGGCTAATCTTCAAAATCCGGACGGATCGCATGAGCACGCGTTCTGGATTCGCAAAGATATTGGCGAAACCCTGTCGCGAAATGAGACCTACATTGCCAATTCCGCCAAGTACGATCGCAAAAGTGATATTGGCGATACCGAAGTTTTTTCGCGGGTAAAGTAGCTAACAATACGCAAGCGGTGATACCTGGGCCAGCTGTGCATGCGGCATTTCGGCAGTATCGCGCTAGTATCGGTTTTCGGGCCGGATCGCGGCTTAATTTCGTCCGTTGGCAGATCACTACGCTAACTATCTAACCAAGAAAGTGAACCCATGAACACTCCTGATCGCCCGCTAATTTTGGCCGGTAAAACCTATCACTCGCGCCTGCTCACCGGCACCGGAAAATTTAAAGATTTAGAGGAAACACGCTTAGCAACTGAAGCCGCAGGCGCGCAAATCGTCACGGTCGCGATTCGGCGCAGCAATATCGGGCAAGACCCGAATCAACCGAATTTGCTGGATGTACTGGACCCGACGCGCTACACCATTTTGCCGAATACCGCTGGCTGCTTTAATGCCAAAGATGCGGTGCGCACCTGTCAGCTTGGTCGCGAATTATTGGACGGTCACAATTTGACCAAATTAGAAGTATTGGCGGATCAAAAAACGTTGTTTCCCAATGTGATTGAAACCTTGGTAGCGCTGGATGAATTAGTGCGCGATGGTTTTCAGGTAATGGTTTATACCAATGACGACCCGGTGATCGCGAAAGAAATGGCGGCGCGTGGCGCGGTCGCAGTTATGCCGCTGGCAGCACCTATTGGTTCGGGCTTAGGCATACGCAATCCCTACAATATTTTGACGATCGTTGAAGAGGCGACGGTGCCGATTTTGGTCGACGCCGGCGTCGGCACGGCCTCGGACGCGGCGATTGCGATGGAGCTGGGCTGCGATGGCGTACTGATGAATACCGCGATTGCGCTAGCAAAAAATCCGGTCTTAATGGCGAGCGCCATGCGCAAAGCCATTGAAGCCGGGCGCGAAGCCTTTTTGGCGGGGCGAATGCCGAAGAAGCGCTTTGCTTCTGCGTCTTCGCCGTTGGATGGGATTTGGTTTTAACCAGAGTTTCGGCCAGCTGATTTTGTGTCACGCGGAAGCGCGGAGAACGCGGAAAAAAACATGCTTTTTGCATTTCTCCGCGCTCTCCGCGCCTCCGCGTGACTAAAGCAAAACCTGCCGCGTACTACCTAAAAACGCGTGAATTTCGCGCTCTACTTTGACATCAATCATGTATTCCGGCCGTTGCCCATTTGGGCAAAGTAAGCTGGGCGTGGTGCCAAACAGTCGACAAATTAGCGGACGCTGCTCGTAAATTTCGCAGCCGTGCGTGCCCAAATAGGGGCAGCTCAATTCGCTGAGCGCAGCGTCATGCTCCGCATCGGATTTTCTTGGCAGACGCGCCATTTCTTCTGAAGATACTGTCACCGGCCCACAGCAGTCGTGACAGCCTTTAATGCAGCTAAAGGTGGGGATCCGCGCCCGCAGCTGGTTGATTTTCCGGTCGTTATTGGTCATGGGTGTCAGCTTATCTGGTTTGCCTAACGCGTGCGGTTTCGTCTACTTATCTTTTCCGCAATAAAATCAACCGCTGCAGCCTTCTAGGCAGCCCGCCGATCAGCCACACCAGCATATGCAGCTGCCAAGGAAACGCGCACCTAAGTTCGCGTTTTGCAATCGCGGTAACGATTTGTTTCACCGCAAAAGCTTCGGTCACCAGGAACGGTTTGTGGCTTGCGCTGCCGCTGTTAAGTTCGCGCAAACGCTCGGTGTCGATGTATCCGGGAATAATTGCGGTGACGCTGATACCAAAGCCGGACAACGCTCGTTGATAGCTATCACAGAGTTGCAACACACAGCGCTTGGTGGCGCTATAAACCGAGGCGCCGGGGTAGTCCGATAAGAGTCCGGCCACCGAGGCAACGGCAGCAATCTGGCCGCTGCCTTGAGCCAGCATGATGTTGCTCGCGTGTTGCAATACGTGGCTTAGGCCATTGACATTGGTTTCCAGCATCGCGCGTGTAGAGGCCGCGTCTAGTGCGTGCTGGCGATCATTGAAATACAGCCCGGCGGTAACGATTACTAGATCAAGCCCCTGAGATGCGTACTCGCGCAGCGCGGCCTGCACGGCGGCACTATCGGCAACGTCCAGCGCAAAGTAGTGCAGATTGGGTAATTTTTCCGCAGTGATTTCTGCCATGCGCTCTAAATTGCGGCCCGCAATAGTGACGCTGTGGCCGCTTAGCAAATAGTGTTTGGCCAGTGCCAAACCTAGCCCGCGAGTGCCGCCAAAGATAAATACACGCATCAGCTTGTTGCGCGTTGCTGGGCAAACGCCGCCGCGCCGCGTTGATAGCCATAGTGCCATTGCGCCTGCATTTGCGCGACAAAATCGGCGTGTGTTTTAGCCGCGATCAGCATAATTCTTCCGCTGCGCCAATCCAGCTTTTTTTGCACTTGTGCGGTACGTAGCTTTTGCCGGATATCGCGGGTATCAATCCAGACATCGCTAAATCCCTCCTGCACTTGCTGCAAGCGTGCCTTGCCATCAATGCCATAGATGCTTCGCCATGCCGGTGCGGCGAAGTTTTGATCTAACGGCGCCTTAAATTCCATAATAATCTCACGCGCGAGCAGCTTGGCAATTTCGATAGGAAACAAATCAATCGCGCCACCCGAGTAGTGCTGTCCCGAATGCGAAACGGTTGGAAAATAAACCACATCAGCGGTGGAAATCAGCACTGAGTTTGCCAGCGGGTAAACACTTTCAAAACTTAAAAGTGGCGTAATAGTGCTCCGCTGCCATAGGTCTTGCGCCAAGGCGGCTGTTTCGCCGTTGAGCAAGCCATGCACTCTTTCGCAGGCGAAAACAGTTTCGGCAAATAGCTTGCGCGCCCCGCGTTCCCTACCTACGTCGCTGGGCGCAAACAATACCTTGGCGCCGATAATCGCTATTGCTGGCTGACCTGCGTAAGAAACGACCGGCGGGATCGGCATCGGCGTACTAGGCGGCTCAAACATATATTCTGAGAAAATATCCGGCACATTTGGCGCTAAGCGCGCGCTGAAACGACGTTGCGCGGCGCGCAAAAGCACACGGTGCGGGGCGGCATGCTGGGTGGCGCGGGCATCACGACAATAGTCATACATTGCTGTTGAGCACAGCCAGGCTTTACGCATTTCATCGTTTGGCAGCGCGTGGATCAGCGCCGCCGCAATCGCGCCGCCACAGCTGGCGAGCAGGATATCCGGTTTTTTGCCGGCATCGCAGGCGGCGGCATACATGCCCAAATAGGCGCCGAATCTAAAGCCGCCGCCGGCGAAGACCATGCAGCGTTCGAACTTATTGGGTTTGGGCGCATTAGTCATTGCGTCGACGTTAGCAAACTTTGCTTAAACAAAACGGGCCTGTACTTTTCCAGTCAAGCAGTTTTATTCTGGCTACCAACCGTTTGTTGGTCCAATAATGTCTGCAAATATTGCGCGGCACAAACTCCGTCTTAGCTATTTGGCCCTAAACGCAACCGTGTTTGGGGTCGCCTATACCTTAAGCAACGCATATGCCGCCTCCGGCGCGCCGCATGCCAGTGTAGCGATGGATTGGGAGCGCGCCATACCCTTTTTGCCCTGGATGATCGTGCCGTATTTGAGCTCAGGAATATTTTTTGCGGGCAGCTTTTTTTGGGTGCAAACGCAGGATCAGCTGCGGCTGTTGAGCCAACGCTTGCTGCTGTGCACGGCCTTTGCTTGCTTGATTTTTGTGCTCTGGCCACTGCAACTCAGCAGTGCTCGCCCTAGTATCGAGTCAAAATTGTGGGCGCCGCTTTTTGCATACCTCAATTTCGTTGATCGCCCTTACAACCAGCTGCCTTCTTTGCACGTGGCTTATTGTGTCGTGCTTTGGAGCGCGCTGAAGCAGGGGCGGGTGCCGCTATTGCAATGGCTGCTGGGTATTTGGCTTACTTTGGTCGCAAGTGCAACGTTATTTACCTATCAACATCATTTTTTTGATGTTGTGGCCGGCTTGCTGCTTGGTGGCGCGTCGGTGCTTTTCATTTCTCCATTGTCCTCAAGTCAGCGCTATACGCCCGCTGTTTCGCTGCATTATGCGCTGGCGGCACTGGGCAGTATTTTTCTGGGTGTGGTGAGCGGCTTGGTGTATGTAGCATGTTACTTCGCCCTGTGCCTTGCCTTAGTCAGTTTCGCATATTGGCGGCAGAACGCGAGTTTTCTGCGTAAACGGCGCGGACAATTTCCGCTGTTAACGTGGTTGTTGTTTGCACCTTATCTATTGGGCTATTGGCTTATTTGGTGCTGCGTACGTCTGCGTGACCGGGGCCAGCCTGCGATCCGAATTTGCACCGAAAAGCTGCTGATTTCCAGACGCTTGACGCCTGTGGAGGCGGCATTGTTGCCATCAGAATGTAGCGTGATTGATTTGGCGAACGAATTAGCTGAGCTAAAACATTTGCGCGAAGCGCGATATCACTATTTTCCGATGCTTGATCTAGTGCCGGTAGCGCCCGCCGTCTGCGCTCAGGTCGTTGCGCGCATCGAAGCGGAAATCGCTTCCGGGCGTAGCGTGCTTTTACACTGCGCGATGGGCTATGCGCGTTGCGTCGAAATTAGTGATGCTTATCTTTTAAAAGCGACGGAAGGGCTGAGTCGCCAACCCTGTCTGACGACTTGTTCTGAGATAAATGGATAAAAGAGCACGCGTATGTCATCGAGCAAAACATGGACTGCAAGTCCAATACATTACAGCCTGGGGCAACGCCCCAGGTATAGCAAACGCGAATACCAAGGGCTGAAGGCCCGTCCCATCTGGAAACTGCCTACTATGGAGCGGGCTTTCAGCCCTTTAAAATTTATCTCATCCTTCCTGGGGCGTTGCCCCAGGCTGTAATAGTTCGCGCCTTTGGCGCTTAAAACTTCCCAATTTCGGCCACTGTGCAGTTCTAATTTAGTCACAGCAATCTTTTGGATTTAATAGTTTTGCGCATCTCAATCTATCAACTCAAACCGGCGTTTCAAAAGCTATTGAATGCGCCGGTGCAGTGGCTAAAACGCTATCAGATATCGCCGAATCAGGTCACGCTGGCGGCTTTGCTGCTCAGCCTTGGCTACGGCGCGCTGTTGTGGCGCGTTCCTACGCAAAAGCTGCTGTGGGCCGCATTTCCTTTGGTTTTACTGGTGCGCATGGCGCTAAATGCCATCGACGGGCTGTTAGCGCGTGCCGCCGCACAACAAACGAAGCTGGGTGCGCTACTCAACGAGATTTCGGATCAGTTGGCAGACGCCGCACTGTATCTGCCGTTTGCCTATGTTGCTGGGTTGTACCCAGAATTGGTGGTGCTAACGGTAATCTTGGCGGCTTTGACTGAATTCAGCGGCGTGCTGGCATTAACAGTGCAAAGTCCGCGAGGATTTGTCGGGCCGATGGGCAAAAGTGATCGCGCTTTCGCCTTTTCTATTCTGGCCATCGCAGTGGCTGCTGGCGCGCCCGCTGCATTTGGCAATACTGTTCTGGGCATTATTGCGTGCTTACTGGTTTGGACAGTTCGTAATCGCGTCAAGTTAGCGCTTTTGTAGTGCCCAGCTGCGCCACCGACACCGTAAAAATGCCGTCCAAGCCGATTTGCGTGCTCAACTTTTCAAACCCCTCGCAGCGCAGCAAGCCATCCAGTTCCGCTTGTGGGCGCGGCCGCATTTGCCAGGCTTTGCCGCGGTGATTGGTCAGGGTTTTTGCGATCAATAGCAACTGCGGGTGCCAAGGCTGGCCGGTGTAAATCAATTTGCCGCCCGGTTTGAGCGATGCTGCGATCAGCGCCAGGGATTTAATGACTGGCGCGTTATCACTGAAAAGCTCATACAGGCCAGAAACTATCGCAATGTCGTATTTTTCCTCAACTCCGCCTGCCTCAATGGCTTCGCGCGCAACAAAAGCATCCTGACATTTATAGCTAATCGCGTGCGTCAACTGCAATTCGTTGGCTAGTTTCGCCGCTTGGTCAAGATTTTTCTGATCTAGATCACGCAAAGTTATGGTGATATTTTGGCCCTGAAAACGTTTGGCAGTTTCTAGCACATAGCGGCCACCGCCTGCGGCGACATCCAATATTCGAAGGCTTGCGCCTGTTGCTTCAACTGTTGGAAGCGCCTCGGTAATTAGCTGGGTCAGCGCCGTTTGCAAGTGCTGTTTACGCAATCGAATGCCGCGCCAGCCAATCGCATCTAAATAGCCTCGGTCAATAAACTTACCCAGTAACAGCGCGCCGTTGGCCTGATTTTTATAAACATAATCCAGCGATTCGCCAGCGTCGAAACCAGTCCGCATGCCAATGCGCATGCCCGCGCTCAAACGCCCCAGACTGCCAAGTAATAATTTCTGCGCACTATAAAACAGCCGCTCGGGCGCACTGCCTAGTTGGTCGTGTTGAATCGCCAGCAGGGTGCGTGCGCTATGGCTAGTGCGGTCGCAAGCGATATAAGACGTGGAATCCATTGGAGCGCGTGCAAAGCACTCGTCAATAAAGCTTTTGCTGGCTTGCAGGGCTTGATCGACTACCGCCTCGCTCTCATAAAAAATGGCATGACGGCAGTTTTGTAATTCCACCATCCGCTTCAGTGGCGACGCCAATTTGATAAAGAAGCGCTTTTGCGGCGCAGTTTTGACGACATAATCTTGGTCCGCCACCAGCATCAAAATTGGCGTATCGATACTTTCCGCATCGCCAACCACGCGGCGCGCGGTGTCGGCCAAATCAATCAAAACCCGGGCGGAGATGTTTTTGGTGATCAGCGGGTCCCCAGCATAGTTTCTGGCTTGCGCCTCAGAATGCGTCAGCATGCCGGGGCGAATGTAGCTGGTGACAAACAAATTGGGGTTGAATTTGCTGGCAAATCGTAGCGCCGGCAGCGCCAGCGGCACATACAAATTGATCTCAAACGCGGCCGCCGCCATTACTACACCGCGCACACGCGGGGCGTAATCGTGCAGCCAAGTGGCGGCAATGACTGCCCCGACGCTATTGGCGACAACGACGATGTTTTCGGCGGCGATCGCGTGTTCGCGACTGAGGTGCCGCACAAACGCTTCTAGATCAGCAACCATGGTTTTGAAATCCGGCGCATCGCCGCGCTCGCCGGGCGAATAGCCATGGCCACGTGCGTCCCAGGCGAACGCGGCGTCTTCTGGCTCGCACAAGCGATCCACCAACGATTGCACGCGCCCAGAATGCTCGTGTCCGCGATGGATAAACACGAGAGCGCGGCGCGCTATAGCCTGCGTAGGCTGCCAATGGCGATAAAACAAGCGCGTGCCATCAAAGGCTGAGAAGCCGGATTCGGTGGCGATTCGTATCGACGCGACGTCAATGTGCTCGTCATTCCCGCGTGCTTCTGGCGGGAATCCAGCGGGGTCGTTTCGCGTGGTTGTATTTTGCTCGAGGTTTGTTGCTGGATCCCCGACTAAAGCATTCGGGGATGACGGTTCTTGCGGGGATGACGGCTCTTTCGGGGATGTAGGCGCTTGCTCGGAAGTATCGGTTCGCGCGTTGTTTTCATTACTCATCAAGCAATTCCTAATCAATTCTAAAAGGCGAATAAAACCAATAAATTAGCCAAAGGTACAGCGCGGGCGCGGTGAATACCAAACTGTCGACGCGATCCAGAATGCCGCCATGACCAGGAATCAGCTGCGAGAAATCTTTAATTCCTAGCTGACGTTTGGTGTTGGAAAAAACCAAGTCGCCAAAAAAGCCAATGATTGCTAAGACAAAGCCCAAGCATGCCAAATGTACAGCGCTGCCGAGTTCCAAATGCAGCCCGAGTAACATTGAAAAAACCGTGCTTCCTGCGATGCCGCCGAGTAAGCCTTCCCAGGTTTTGTTTGGACTGCTGAGGGGCGCAATTTTGTGGCGGCCAAAAAGCTTGCCTGACACAAACTGACAGATGTCATTAATCGCGGTCAGCGCGAACAAGTAAAAGAGCCAGGATTGCGCCGCTGGGGCGGTTAGCCCCAAGGTAGGAAAAAAACCTACGCAGGCCAAGCCAAGTACCAAGCTCGCGCTGAGGGCATGTAAGTTCTTAGTGCCCTGTTTCGTTTGTTTGTTCGCCATTTGCAGCGCCAGCTTTTGCGTAAATAGTTCGCGTAAACCCAACGCAACAATCAGCACACTAAGAATAATCGGGCCAATGGGGTAGGCGTATACCGCAAGGCTTACCACAGGAAGGAAAATCCACCAGGCGTCGATTTGCTTGCGCAATTCGCTCTGGCTGGCGCGTACGTGGATAATTGCGCTGGCAATACTGAGAACCGCGAACAGCAGCGCAATTGCGACAAGCAAATTGATTGGCGCGAACGAACTCAGTGCAACCACAAAAAACTCATTCTCATCTTTCGCTGCGTTGTTTAATGCCGAACTTTAGCATTAGCCCAATTTCAGCCCAGGCCAACTCTTTGGCCGCGCTTACGCTAAGTTCATGACGTCTACACGCGTCAAGTTTAGAATCGCGCCACCCTAAGCACCGAGCACCCGCACCATGAGCGAATTAAAAAAGGGCAAAACCGCCCATATCCAGCTGCATTCCGAAGATTTGTATGACATCCGATCGATGTTGAGCGACGAAGAACGCATGGTGCAAGACACCGTCGCCCGTTTCACCGATGAGCGCGTGCTGCCAATTATCGGCGAGTGCTTTGATAATTCGCGCTTTCCGAAGGAATTGGTACCGGAAATCGCCGAGCTCGGTTTGCTCGGATCTAGTCTTGAAGGCTACGGCTGTGCCGGCATGAATGCGGTCAGTTACGGTCTGATATGTCAGGAGCTTGAGCGTGGCGATTCTGGCATTCGCAGCTTTGTCTCGGTGCAATCGAGTTTGTGCATGTATCCGATTTACACTTTTGGCTCGGAAGAGCAAAAGCAGCGCTTCCTGCCGGGTATGGCGAGGGGCGAAATTATTGGTTGTTTCGGATTGACCGAGCCACACGGCGGTTCCGATCCAGGCAATATGAAAACGCATGCCAAAAAAGATGCCGCCACCGGCGACTGGATCCTCAATG
>JAYVAQ010000106.1:0-3989 GCA_043750875.1 Rhodanobacteraceae bacterium | reverse complement strand
TGGCGTGGCGTGGCGTGGCGTGGCGTGGCGTGGCGTGGCGTGGCGTGGCGTGGCGTGGCGTGGCGTGGCGTGGCGTGGCGTGCATCTTGAACCTTTTCTATTTGTGAATTTTGGATGATATCTGATTCGTTTGCTCAAAAGTTGGTCTCTTAATTTTTAGTTGGTTTTAAATAAATACATTTTGTGTGTTTTTTTGCGATATGGCTGCCGCCGTAACCGTTTTGTCATAAACACATGCACTCTTCTGGCGCTCCAATTTGGCGAGCACCGCATCTGGGGTGCTACCGCTTCGATGATGGTGAATTTTGTCGAGCGCTTACGCGCGAGTTCGTAGTTGCTAAACTCGGCGCCCTGCCAATCTGCCTAGGACGAGTTATGAAAAAAGCCCAGTACAGTCAACGTGGCCCGTCGCCACACGAATTTATTGACGCCGTTGATTTTGAAATCGCGCCGTTACTCAGCGGCCAAGTGCTGATTCAAGTGCTAGCTGCGCCGATCAACCCTTCGGATGTGCTGACTTTGACCGGCCAATATGGGCAATTGCCGCCGCTGCCCGCGGTGGGTGGTAATGAAGGTGTGGGCAAAGTCGTGCAGCTTGGCCCCGATGTGTACTCACCTGCGCTTGGCCAAACGGTTTTGCTGCCGGTGGGCAGTGGCACCTGGGCCACACACATTGTGGCAGAGGCAAAACGTCTGATGCCCTTGCCAAACGAGGCGGACCCGCAACAACTAGCAATGATGACGGTGAACCCACCGACCGCGTCCTTGATGCTTTCTGAATTCGTCGATTTAGCGCCGGGCGAATGGGTCATTCAAAACGCGGCTAATTCCGGCGTGGGCGCTTATTTGATTCAGTTAGCAAAAATACGCGGGCTTAAAACCGTCAACATTGTGCGACGTGAATCAGCGGTTGCGGGTGTGCAGGCTTTGGGAGGCGATGTCGTACTTGTGGAAGGTAGCGGTGGGTTGGCAAAAAGAGTCGCTGAGGCCACAGGCGGTGCGGCGATTCGCTTAGGCATTGACGCAGTAGGCGGTAAATCCACCGATTATTTGGCCATGTGTTTGGCGCAGGGCGGCACGTTGGTGAATTACGGCATGATGAGTGGCGAGCCATGCATTGTTTCGCCGTCATCATTTGTGTTTCGCGATATCACTTTACGCGGCTTCTGGCTGGCGTTTTGGTTTCGCAATGCCACCCCAGCGCAACAAATGGCGGTTTTTGGCGAAATCGCACAACTGATTGCCACCGGAAAGTTACATACCAAGATCCAGGGCACTTACGACGTCAGTGAAATAAAACAAGCCGTAATCGAGGCGGCCAAAGGCGAGCGCGAGGGCAAGATTTTAATCGTGCCAACGATATAGCTTGCGCCCTGCGGTAAGGCCAGCCCTTGCTAACGCGGCCAATGTTTGATTTGCACCGGCGTGATCGTATCGGCCGGTGTAAAGCCAAAAATTTGCCCGTAGAAATACAGCTCTGCCTCTTGTGCACGAATAATGTTTTCTGACTTCCTAAAGCCGTGCTGTTCGCCTTCAAATTCAATGTAGGCGTGCGGCACGCCGCGCTGATTTAGGGCGTCCACAATCGCTCTTGACTGCGCCGGCGGCACGACTTTGTCATCGCTGCCCTGCAGGGTAATCAGCGGCTCCGTGAAGCCTTCCAAATGGTACAGCGGCGAACGCGCACGATAGCGTTCGGCATCGGGTGGCCCAACCAGGGACACATCGTAATGGCGCTCAAACTTATGGCTGGTGGCTGCCAATGCCGCAATATCCGCCACGCCGTATAAATTCGCGCCCGCTTTAAAGCGATTATGAAACGCCAACGCCGCCAAGGTGGTGAAACCGCCGGCGCTGCCGCCACGTATGGCAATGCGGTTTGGATCCACTTTGCCCTGCGCGATCAGAAAATCGACCGCCGCAATGGCATCGTTGACATCCACCACGCCCCATTCACCATTCAAGCGTTCGCGATACGCGCGCCCGTAACTGGTGGAGCCACCGTAATTCACATCCACCACGGCAAAACCGCGCGTGGTCCAATATTGCCGAGTTAAATTCAAGGTCGACTTGGCGACCGAGGTCGGCCCGCCATGGATGGTCACAATCAACGGCGGCAGCTCACCTGTAGCTCCTTGAAGTGTCGCGTGCGTCGGCGGGTAAAACCACGCGTGCGCCGTGCGCGCCTGCTTATCTGCACCGGCCACCGTGGCAAATTCAATCGCTTCTGCCCGCGCCAAATAGGACTCTGGCAAGGTATTTTGCGTCGGTTGATGCAATACCCGCCAACCGCCCGTTGCCAAGCTAACCTCGATCAACACACCGGTATCATCACTGGCTTGCGCCAACGCCACCACATGCGCCTCATCGAGCAGTTGCAGCTCCGAAAATGCCACGAACGGCAAATCAAACGCTTGATAGTTGCCGGTGTTCAAATCGATCACACCCAGCGCATCGATCGCGTTTTTACTGCTGCGTACCACCGCCCGACTGTCCCGGGTCAAAACATAGCTGCTGATGCCCAAATTCCACATCGGCCCGACAAACTCGCGCGGCATCGGGCTAACTGCCTGCACCGCACCTTGCTGCCAACGCTGCAAATTCCACCAGTCTGCGACCTCGCTCGCTGCGCCAGGCGCTGCCACATCAGCGACAAAATATAGCGTGCCATCGGCGGCATATTTGGGCTCCAGCGGCGCCACCGATTCGGCGTCCAATAGCGTGGCAGTCATCGCCAATCCCGTCTCGGTGAGTTTGGCCTGCCGTAAACGCGTACGTTCCCAAGGCATGTTCGGGTGATTCCATTCCACCCAAGCCAGCGCGCCCTCCGGGCTGACGCTGGGCGAGGCGACAAAATCCGAGCCAGTGACTAGAATCTGTGCCTCAGAGGTGGTGCTGGCTGAATCACCCGGAAGGCTAAGCGCGACAATTTCATTACGTTCCTCACCTTTGTTTGCCGCCATCGTTTCCGCTCGGTGGTCTTCACGCACCCAAATCATGCGGTGGTGCGGCGCATCCAACACCGCATCGGCAAATTGAAAACCCGCGTCTGTCACCGGCAACGGCGTAGAGGTAACGTTAGGCCCGGAAAACGCCTGCCAATACAGCCGCTGATCGGCAAAATTAGCGAACACCACGCCGCGCTCGGTGGCCAAATACGCGTTACCGCCATACTCATGCACCCGCGTGCGCACGTTGAACCCGGCCGGTGTTAGCGCCTCAATGGCACCCGCCGCGCTACGCCGCATTAACACCTGCCGCCCAGCCTCCGCCGGCCTACTCTCGCGCCAAAAAACCGCTCCCGCCTGCGTGCGCAAATCGCTCATGGAAACCGAAGCCTGCGCCAAACTGGCCGCAGTGATCGGGCTAGTCCAACTGCCGTACGGCGCACTGGTTCTAGACATGTTTTGGGCAACCTTGGAAGTGGATAGGTGATCAGGCGTGTGCGGCATGGGCGCGCAGGCGCTGAGAAAAAGCAGTGTGAAATAGGCTTTGGGATTCATGGTTTGGTGATCTGTTGGCCGAAATGGTGGTGATTATTAGATTGAGCATTTTTGATCCGCTGGCTTCCACGTCGGCGGAAGGGTGGTCCGTCAACGCATCCCACGCCGCCACGAGCGCCCTACCCCACATTGCTAACACTGCGCAACAATTCCGGGCGAAATACGGCGATATAAACTCCAAAAAGGACCGCACCCCAGACGAGCGCGCCGATCCCCAACCAGAGCACGTTTAGTGGGGTAAAACTCGCGTTGGAATGGCCGTATTCATCGTCACTGGCAAAGTTGGCGACGCTTTGCGCGCCTGCCATTAGGTAGCCTTGGGCAAAGATCAAAAACAACGGCATGAGGTTCGTGATGGGCATTCCGATCTCACGTGATGACAGCTGGCCACAAACCGAACTTACTAATACGACAACGACGCTAGCAGTCGCGTACTGCGCATGGTTGAACCTGAAGTTACTGCTGCGAGAAAGTGCCGCTTTTGCG
>JAYVAQ010000105.1:0-6403 GCA_043750875.1 Rhodanobacteraceae bacterium | reverse complement strand
ATTGTAGAAACCCTCAGTCATTTCGAAGGCAAACACCTGTGCGCACGTTGCTGGCCGCAGTCAGAGATAATGTTTCAAATTTTAGTAAATAACGGATTTAAGCGTATTACTTCGACTTTGGATAAGAACGGGAATGTGGATCCGAATGGGCAGAGACTACTCGAAAAACAGGCCTAATTAGCGCCGTCAGTAAGCTCGCCCAAAACCTGACTGCATTATCGAATCGCTTCTCAAATGCTACAGTGAAACGTGATGCAGCCGAAAACCAAGCAAAGCCAATCCCCTTCAAACAACCCAAACATTGAACTCCAAGCTCGTGACTTGGATATCTTGAAGGGCTTGTTTGAATCGCGCTTGGCGACGCTCGCCCAACTCGCCGAGCTGTACTTTGATGGCAAAAAAGAAGCCGCGCAAAATCGCGTCAAGAAGCTCAAAGATGCCGGTTTTCTAAAAGAGCGACCACGCGCGAACGTTGGCGCACCGTCAATCGTGCATTTAAGCCGGCGCGGTTTTGACACCTTGACCGAGCGCCACTGGCGAGCTGCTATTACTGCAAGCCAGCTACACCGGCAAAGTCGCGAACCGTTTGCATATGGCGGCGGGCTATACGCGGCAACCGTTTGCGCGCACCGCGATGGTGTTTGAGGCGTTGCCGGTGGACGCGCAGCGAGTCGATTATTTTGGTGGCTCCAAAATGGCGCTGACGCAGCGCCTGAGCGAAATCAATGTCTATGGCCCGGCAAATAATGGCGCAAATCCAAACGCCGAAGTACACGCGCGTCAATATCGTTTGAGCTACGCGCAAGCGGAAACCGGCACCCGTATGCCACGTTTGACTGCGGTGCAAGAGTGCGCGCCAGCCCTCGGTGCCCTCGACGAAGTCTGCTATCCGCCGACGCGTTTTGCCTGGAACAACGAAATCGATAATGACTTTCCTGAAGGCTATTTGGCACCGGCTAACTCACGCTCTTACAGTAATTTGATCAATTTCGCGGTCGACTTTAAGGTCGGCGATATCAATGGCGATGGTCGCCAGGACTTGGTCTATCTCAAAGACCGTAACTGCGCCGGTAATTCAAGTGCCGTGCCGAACGATGTGATCAACAATGTCGCGAGCGCGGTGCGCTTTCGCTACATGGTGGCCTTGGGCGATGACACCGGCCTGCAAAGTTCCACCAACGCGAATGTGTATGCGCGCCGCTCGCGCCCGGCATCGGCGCCGCAAATCCCCAGCTGTCAAGACGCCGGCCCGGCCACCAACTTTGATGCCAATCAGCCGATTCGCTGGGATTTGATTTGGCATTTATTTGATCTGACCGGCGACGGTCGCGACGATTTGATTACCCAAGCGCCCGATTTTGGCACGTGTTCCACGTGCTATCGCTGGAAAGTCTACGCCGCTGAGCTGATCAACACGCGCTGGACGTTTTCTAGCACCGGTACCGATTTGGGCTTGACCTCTAATTTTGATCAAGATTCCAACCTAACCGATTTGACTGGCGATGGCTTGCCGGATTTGGTGTTTGGTGATCCCGCCAACCAAACTCTGGTAGTGCGGGCCATGCAACGCATCACTGGCAATGCTAATCAAGCCTTTGCGTTTGAGAGCACGAATCGCAGCGTGACCTTCGCAGGATTCGAGCCCGGCGCAACGCTGTCATTTGGTACCGGCCAGCGCGAAACGCTGCGCTCGGGCGATTTGACCGGCGATGGCGTGGCGGATTTAGTCCTGCATGCCTCCAAGATTCGCAGTGGCATTCAATGCATCGGTGGCATGTGCAGGCCGTGCGGCGGTGTCGGTCAACTCGACTGCGAGCCGGATCTCGTTCAAGCGTGTCCGCAGGGTGCCACCACCTGCATTGTACCCAGCCCAGATGTGTTAAATCTGGGGCCGCAACCACGCTGGCAAAACGCCTCACAAGTTGCGGCTGCAAGTGCGAATCGCCAGATTATTGATCGGGCGGACTACTGGGTCACTGCCAAAGTCACGCCGGTCGGCAATAATTTTGTCGTCAGTGCGGGGCAGTGTATCGGCGCAGGCAATAATCCAGCGGCGTGCGATGACGCAGGGCTCAGTTTGCTGAGCGCCTCATTGGTCGACATCAACGGCGATGGCTTGGCCGATGTCTTTATGCGCTATCGCCAAAGTGGCAGCGGCACGAACCAGATTGATCGCTTTAGCTATCGCTTCAGTCGCGGTGGCAATGACGCAAGCACTGCTTTATTGCCAGAGCAAAGCACGGGGTTAAGTTTAAAAGTGCGCGAAGCGGATCGGCTGCAGCTGGCGGACATCAACGGTGATAAGCGCGCGGATTTGGTGTACCAAACGACTTGCAGTTTTGTCTGCCCGTCGGGCGCGAATCCACTGAAGGCGCGGCGCTTTGTCGGTGCCGATTTTAGCTTTGAACAAGACGCCGCGAGCGGATCACCGGCGGTGCTGGGCGGGCAAGATCCGAATCAATATTTGGTGTTGCCGATGGATATCAACGGCGATGGCAGCGCCGATTTAGTGCGCTACAAAGCCGATGGCAGCAGCAGCCAAAATATGTATGTGGTGCCTTCCAACCTGCGCTACGGCGGCAATGATTTCATCGTCAAATTTAGCAATGGCTTTAACGTCAACCACACCGTCAGCTATGCGCCGCTGGTCAGTAAGTTTGTCTACGAGCGGGCTTTTGGTGGCCCACGTTTTGACGGTGGCCGGAACTCCGCCGTCTTTGACGTGTTCAGCCCACTGTGGGCGGTGCGCGAAGCGCGTTCCAGCTCACCCGGTTGCGCGCCGAATGCCTTAACTTGCGTGACCAACGCCACCACGCTGAATGCCACTTCGATTGTGCGTTACAGCTATCGCGGTGCGCGCGTGCAAACCGGCGGACGTGGCTTTTTGGGCTTCGCCGAAATCCGCACCGAAGATATCCAAAACAAGCTGTTGACCACGACGCAATACCGCCAGGACTATCCTTTCATTGGTCGCCCCAGCCGCACCATAGTGCAAAAGCTGACCAACACCATTCCCGACAACATTTGCCTGATTAATCCGCTCGACCCGAGCTGTTTTGAAGAACCGCCGCTCAATTGTGGCCCGGTGTTGTGCCGCATCGATGAATCACGCACGCCACCTAGCGAAAACGAAGATGGCAGTTTTCGTGCAATTGCCAGCGCGCCAGCCTATCGCTTTATGTCGCTCCTCGATCCTGTCATTAGCGATGCCACCAGCAGCTACACCAGTATTCCCGCCTTCGTGCCAGCAACACAACAGCCCATCGTCGCCTATGCGGGCAACACCACCGAGTTGCGCTATGACTTGGCTACGGGGGCGCAAACGCAACGTGTGACCGGCTTGATGATTATGGATACGCAGGGCAATCTGTTTGTGCAGGAATCCGTCACCTTTGATGCGGCCAATGTGGAAGTCGAACGCAAAGGCCAAGTCAATTTTTACGGCTGCACCGAAACGCCGGTGGTGCTGGTGAAAAATGTCGGCTGTCAAAGCACGCCCAATCCCAACTCCGAACGCGTGCGCTTGGGGCGTCTGTCCTTGACCTCGGCCTATAGCCTTCGCGGCGGCGTGCAGATAGAACGCCGCTCGAGTTTTGAATATGATCCCGTCACGCTGCTGTTGACCTCAGAAGTCCAGGGCGTTTACAACTATGGCGGCATCGTGAACCCCGCCACGCCCGAGCCGCCGTTGAGCGCCAAAGCGCATATGCATCAGCGCACCGACTATATTTTGGATGGCAACGGCAATCGCACGTTGAGCGTCACCTGCAATGTTACGAACTACGCCAACCGCAGCGCGTGCCTGAACTTAAGTCAATTCCAACAGCAGCAATGGCCCGCCACGCCGACTAGATTCCAGCGCTACAGCCGCATGGAATACGATAGTTTGGGCCGCTTTATGCAGGGCAGTAAATCCCCGTATTACAGCGCCAGCAATCCAGGCGGAGTCGAGGCCTACAACGAACGCAGCGGTGTCAACAACGATGGCACCCTCAACTTTGTCGGCACCCTCAATCGCAGCGTCTATGGCGATCCGCTCGGTGCGGTAACCGCGCATAACGTGTTTGCCGAGAAATTTTATGGCCCGCTCGGGCGCGAGTATTTTGGTCGTGCCGCGACGGGGGCATTTAGCCGCAGCACCTATGCCTGGTGCAGCGACGCCACCAGCACGACGTTGCCGGACGGTTCGGGCGGCATTCCGGCATCAGCACCACGCGTCAATTGCCCACTGGGCGCGCTGTATCGGGTGGAGTCCAACAGCAGCGAAAGCAACGCCAACACGCAATTTATTGCACCGCGTGGCTTCGCGTATTTTGACAAGCTGGGCCGCAGCCTCGCAGCGATTGGGCGTGTGTATCAGTCGAATGAAGCTGACCCGACTGCAGTCAGCCGCTGGGCCGCTAGCTACACCCGCTATGACATATTAGGCCGCACCAAAGCCAAGTCCGAGCCGTATTTCTCGACTAGTCCCCTTGCCCAGCAAACCGCCAGTGTGCGCGCCGGTGATCCACAAAATGGAACTCCGCCCGCTGAAACCCGCAGCAATTACGACGCGCTCAGTCGCGGCTCTTCCGTCGAGCTACCGGCGGAAAGTTACAACGGCCTGACGGTCAGCAGCGCCGAGTTCAACCGCATGCAGACCAAAACCTTCAACCCGCGCGATAACGATTCCACAATCGATAAAAACGGCCTCGCTGAAGCAAGCAAAGCCACCGATGCAAACGCGTTTGCAGTGGATTACGGCTATGAAACCTTCGGCAATTTGACCAGCGTCAAACGCACGCCGAACGATGGCAGCAGCGCCGGTGTTGAGCTCAGCACCAACTTAATGTTTGACGTGTTGGGCCGAAAATCTAGCATGACTGATCCCGATAAAGGCACCCTGACCTACACCTACAACGCGCTCGTCGAACTGCTTACGCAAACCGACGCCAAAGGCCAAACGCAAAGTTTATTTTATGACGCGCTGGGCAGGCTGATTGAACGCCGCGAAACGCGCAAGCTAGCGAACGGATCATTTGCACCCGAACCGACCGCAAAATGGAAGTATGACGATGCGCTGTTAGTCGGCACCAGCCAAAAAGCCGTCGGTCTGTTAATCAATGAAACCAATGGCCTAAGCGGCATCGGCCAGTTCACCCGTGGCTTTAGTTACGATCAATTTGGCCGCAGTGCCGCGCTGGCCACGGTGCTTGACAGCACCACCTACTACCAGCGCACCAGCTACGATCAATATGGGCGCGTATTCCAAAGCTTCGATGCCAGCACCAATGCCGCCAGCCCAGCAGGTCAGCTGCAAATCTACGCCGCTGATGGCTTCCCCATTGCCGTCAGAGAAGCAGCGGATGGCCTATTCGGGCAAATCTACAATGAGATTTTATCGTTGTCGCCCCGCATGCAAGTGCGGCGCGAGCGCTATCACGACTCGAATAATTTAGTCAGCAATCGAACCTTTGAAGAAAACACCGGACGCTTGGCCGCAATCACGACCGGCATCAACGGCAACTTACAAAAGTGGGATTTCCGCTGGGATAAAAACGGCAGTCTGAGTGAGCGTAGCGACACAACCAATGGCGCAGATTGGAAGGAAGCTTTCATTTATGACAAGTTAGATCGCCTGACCACTGTCAAGCAGGTGCGCAGCAATGGATTTGTTTCAGACCTCGATACGCTGACGCTCGGATACGATCAACTCGGCAATATCACCAGCAAAACCGGCACCGGCATCGCCAACATTGGCAGTTATCAATACAAGACTTTCGAGGCCGGCTGTGCCAACCAAGCCGGGCCGCATGCGGCGAGCTTCGTTAATGGAAAAAGCTATTGTTATGACCCGAATGGCAATAACACCGAAGTCAGAAAGAATGGCAGCGTCATCAGAACTATCGTCTACACGGGGTTTGATCTTGCCGAGTCGATTGTTCGCGATGAGTTGACGCCGGAAGGCCGAATCCAGGCGCAGGTTTCGTTTAAGTACGGCACGGATCGCGGCATGTTTAAGCGGGTTGACGGCGGCACCGGCGGCAGTGGTTCGAATTGCGCTAGTCCAGATGGCATGTTCTGCAGTCGCTTTGAAGACTCCGATACGCCGATCACCACCGGCACCGCCAGCAAAACTACCTATTACGTCGGCAATGTCGAAGTCATTCGTGAAGGCATCACTGACAAAATTAAGCGCTATGTCGGCAACTATTTAGTAATCACGACGATCAGTAAAGGCGCACCGAAGTTTGAGTATCTGCTACGCGACAGTTTGGGTTCGATTGACACGATTACTAATGAAACGGGCAATTTGGCGTTTACATCGCGGCAAAGTTTTAATGCGCATGGGCAGCGACGAACCGCAGCTGCGCCAACATTGGCAGTTATCAATACAAGACTTTCGAGGCCGGCTGTGCCAACC
>JAYVAQ010000104.1:0-2896 GCA_043750875.1 Rhodanobacteraceae bacterium | reverse complement strand
GTCATCGCGCCCGGCGTGGTGGGGAAGGTATCGGTAAACGTGGCTGCGGTAAGCGCCGCGGAGTTGCTGTTCGCGAGTACGATCTGCAGCGTTGATGCGCCGGTAGCCGGCAAAATCGGGCTGGCCAAGAATGATTTTGTAACAGTCGGCGGCGCTAATACGGTGATGTCGGCAGTCGCGGCAGTGCCGTTGGAAGCTGCAGCCGGGCCGGTGACCGTCAACCCCCCAATTGGAATGGTATTGACTTTGAGGCCGACGCTGATGCCGGTGATCGTCGCGGTCACCGTACATGAACCGTTAGCGGGAATAGTGCCGCCGCTGATCGAAACCGTCGAGCCGCTCGCCGTCTTCGTACCAACACAAGTTCCACCGGGAATAGACGCAGCGAGACCGGATGGTAGCGTATCGGTGAAGGCTGTACCGGTCATCGCCGTCGCCGTCGGATTAATCAACGTGATGGTTAGTGTGGAAGCCCCATTTAGTGCTACTGTTTGCGCGGTAAACGCCTTGCTGATGTTAGGTCGTGCCACGTTTAATGTGGCGTTGGTGCCAACGGCATTACTGCCGATGCTGGAACTCACGGCGCCAGCGGCGATAGTATTGGTATAACTCCCGGCAGCGGCAGACTGCACTGTGACCGTCAATGTACAGCTTGAACCGGCCGCAACCGAGCCGCCCGACAATGCTAGTGTCCCCGGGTTAGTCGCCGTCGAACTCGCGGTTGCCGTGCCGCCACAACCGGTATTAGTCACGGTAGTGTTAGTGTTAACCAGCCCGGTTGGATACGTGTCTGTAAATGCCACAGCCGTGATGGCAGCTCCCGTAACGTTGGTCAAGGTAATCGTCATCGTCGTCCCTGTGTTGGCGGCAACGGTACTAGATCCGAAAGTTTTGGTTACTTGCGGGCTGGCAATTTGCAACGTCGCTGCGGCAGCGGCGGTATTCGCACCGCCACTTGTGGACAGCGCGCCGACAGCGATAGTATTGCCATACGCACCACCAGACGGCGCTTTCACGTTAACCGTGATGGTACAAACGTTATTCGCGGGAATAGTGCCGCCGGTGAGTTTAATACTACCGCTGCCGACGGCCAGCGCAGCGCCTGCGCCATCAGTCAAGCTACCGCCGCAAGTGTTCGACGTGGCGGTGTTAATCAAAGTCATGTTCCCAGGCGCGCCAGCAGCGGTATTGGGAAACGTATCAGTGAATGTCGCACTTGGTAGCGCCGTAGCAGTTGGATTCGACAACGTGATGGTTAGCACTGCACTGACGTTCGGCGCGACGGTACCCGGTGTGAACGACTTACTGATCGACGGCGCCGCGGTGGCCGTAAGCGACTGACTGCCGGCCGTATTGACACCGGCATTCGTACTTGAAACCGCACCGGCTGGAATAGTGTTGGTATAAGTGCCGGCAACCCCGACCGTAACGTCTGCAGCAAAAGTACAGGATCCGCTAGCCGGTATAGTCGCCTCGCTTAACGCAAGTGTGGTGCCAGAGGGCGTCGCCGATGCGGCACCAACGGGGCAACTGGTTGTCACATTGGCGGGATTGAATATTGTCATGCCGCTTGGTAAGTTATCCGAGACATTCATGCCAGTGATAGCGCTTGCGTTCGGGTTCGTAAGCGTGACCGTCAGCGTCGTCTTGCCACCGGCTGCGATCGTCGCAGGCGCGAAAACTTTGGAAACGGAAGGGCCATTGAGTCCGCTATTAACCGCCGAAACGGTTATGGAAGTGCCTGGACCAGGGCCATCGGGATCGATGGTGGCAACGTTGTTGATCGTTCCGCCACCGGTAGCCACAACTTGAAATTGGACACTCGCCGTAGCACCCGTTGCGATCACGCCCGCCGACTTACCGGAGCTATTGACCATCCCTGCGGTTGTGAACGGCATGGTGCCGCCCGGACCATCGGCGATGCTAATGCCATTCAGCTTCGTGCTGCCGGTGACATAAACGGTGCCAGCCGGAATGGGATCGGCCAAGGTTGTGCCACTCGTATCTACCAACCCGGTATTTGGAATAGAAATGGTATAGGTCGCCGTTTGGCCACCGATCAGAGCGCCCGTGGGGGAAACGCTCTTGACCGGTTCAAGGCGTGCAGCGTTGACGCCGACTGGTGTCGTACTCACACTACCGGGCTGAGAAAGAACACCGGCGCAGGCAACGTAGGTGTAGTTCCACGATGCACTGTTATCAAACCTCGCTGCTGCAGGCGATGCTGGCAACGACACCACGCTAGCGTCGAATGCGACGTTGGTAACGGCGCCAACCGGTATATTGCCAATACTTATGCCACTACCCGGAACGGCCCCAGGCTGCACTACACCGTTTACCGTAACGCTATTCGCCACCAATACCATACCTGCGGGAAGCGTATCAAAAAATATCACGCTATTCGCGGCGCCATTACCAGCGGTGTTATCGAGATTAACCGAGTAACGCACCGTATCGCCGACGAAGGTAGTCGATTTGTTGGCGGACTTAACCGAGACCGGGAACACTGGTGATGTCACATTGATTTGCATTCCCAACGCATTGATGGCGTAGTTATCGCCGGTGGTGGTGCCTTGCGCAAAAGCGGTGGTCTGTGAATTAAGCAACCGCGCTGAAGCATCGACGTTAGTGATGTCGTAGCCTTGCCGAGAAGTAGCTACGTTGGTGCCGCTTCCTGTCGCGTTGATGATTTGGTTTGAGGTTCCAAACGTACCGGAGGTATCAAGTGTGCCGGTGTTACCGTTAATCTGGCTGGCGAAAAAGTTGTCGACCGTGCGGCCTAGAAATCCATTCGCCGGATTGTTGGGGCCATAAACTCGGTGTGCGGTAGTGAGGGTGCTAGTAGGGCCAAACAACATTGTGTCTCCGGATCCGGTAGCATCGCCCTCGATACCGC
>JAYVAQ010000103.1:0-2068 GCA_043750875.1 Rhodanobacteraceae bacterium | reverse complement strand
GGCCTCTTGGGCGTCGGATGATTGCGTAGCGGTAAGTCGCTTTTCGAGCATTTTTATTAAAAACGAAATGCCTGTTAGGTCTTGACCGAGTTGATCATGTAGCTCTAAGCCGACTTGTGCCAGCTCCATCTCAATTGAAATTAACGTGTTCCGTTCAAGTTCCATGCGCCGCCTAGCTTCTTCATCAAGTAACTTATTAGCGCGTTCTAGTTGCACTGCGTGCAGCGCTAAAGCTACCTCGGCGCGCTTGGCAATGGTTAAATCGCGTCCGGTGCCGCGATAGCCGATAAACACGCCATGCTCATCAAAAATGGGTGCGCCGCTCGCCGCAAAATAACGATCCATCGGGTAGGGTTCGGATGTATTTGGCGCTTTAATGACCATCAGTAAATCGTAGAAGGGCAATCGTGCGTCGAGTTGGGCGCGGTGCTGCGCCCATTGTGCTTGCGATAGCGCCTCAGGGTACAGTTCCCAGCGAGTTTTGCCGTAAAAAATAGTGCTTGGCGTGTCGGAGCCAACAATGATAGGGTGCGAATAAAACGTAAAGCGATAGTTGGCGTCCTGCTCCCAGTACCAGTCGGCAGATAGTCTGGTTAAGCTTTCAAAGCGCTGGCTGCTGGTTTTAAGGGCGGTAAGCGCGAATTTTTCAGCTGATACATCGCGCCCCGTGCCACGATAGCCCGCGTAGCTACCGTCACAATTAAAGTATGGCTCGCCATTAGAGATGGCGTGGGCAATGACTGCGCCGCGCGCGTCGCGCACCGTAATGGCAATGTTCCGAAACGGTTGTCGCAACGCCACAAACTCCACATGTTCTGCAAGCTGCGCTTCGTCAAGCTGATTGGGGAAAATGATATTGGCTTGTTGACCTAAAATTTTATCCAGTGGCAGGTTATGGATGATGGGGTGTGGCCGAGAGAAAAACGTGAAACGCCCATCAGTATCGGTTTCCCAATACCAGTCGGCCGACAGCTGGGTCAATCGACGAAACCGGGATTCAGATGCCTGCATCGCTTCTTCCGCTCTTTTGCGCTGCGTAGCGTCACGTGCCACTACAAGAAAAAGCGGTTCGCGGTTATAAAAATTACTTTCTGGCAGTTTCGCGACGATCGATTCAAGCCAAATATAGTGGCCATTGTGCGCACGAAACCGACACTCTACTTGGCTGCGCGGTGCATTAAGCGCGTGCAAATTATTCTGTGCAGTGAGCACGGCTAGCAAATCTTCGGCGTGCACTAAGTCACTGAAACGCACGCCAATGGAGGCTTCGGGGCTATAACCCAGCAAGCGCGTAACGGACGGTGAAACGTAGCGAACAGTAGAATTAGCATCGTGCACGCACACAATATCGAGCATATTGTCGGAAATTAATCGATACCGCTCTTCACTTTGCGCAACTGCAATTGCGGCTTCCTTGGTGGCGGAAATATCGCGCTGCACACCGCGATAACCAAGCAGCAATCCGTTTGCATCAAAAAAGGGCGTAGCAATTGTTTCCAGCCATTTTCGGTTTTTTTTGCGCGTGATAATTTGCCGGTCTAGTCGAAACGCCTTTGCTGCAAACCGCATATTGTAGGTGGCCATCGCGTTGATCTGCTGTTGGCCTTCAGTAAACTCTTCAATTAACTGCTTGGCCGTAGCAGGCTGAGATGGAGAGATGATTTCGTATAGCGCGTTAAAACTTGCTGAGCCTGTTACTGAATCATCGCTAAGTAACCAAGTAAAGTGCCCCATCTGTGCGATTGTTTGCGCATATTCGAGTTCTTGTGCCAGTTGCTGTTGCTTGGTTTCGGCATTTTTTGTCTCAGTGACATCACGCGTAATCCCCCGGTAAGCAATATGGTTACCTGCCGCATCAAATACCGGCTCGCCCGCGGTGTAGCACCAACGCGTTTCACCGTGCTTGGAAATAACCCGTCGTTCGCGCCCAAATGGAAGCGGCAGCAAGCGATTACGGTAATTGTTGAGTGCGAGTTCGACTTCATCTGGGTGCGTGTTTTTCGCCACCCAAGCGCCCATTTTTTGCGGCTCTGGACCGGTGTCAAGCTGCATAAATTCAGCATAATCA
>JAYVAQ010000102.1:0-3044 GCA_043750875.1 Rhodanobacteraceae bacterium | reverse complement strand
CTAGCAAGCGCAGCTCCCTAGCAAGCGGGCTTTTTTGGGCAGCGCAGCGCCACGGTGTGGATCAAATGACCAAGGCAAAAACTTACTCTGAACCGCCGCGGCTACTCGCTGCGCCAGCACCCCAGCCAATACGTCCATTTCGATTTTTGCGCTCCACTTTGTACCCAAGCGGCTTGGCGTTCTGGTTCGATGAACTCAATTTTGACGGGCGCAGCTGCATTTTTGTCAGACGTGGTGCCTTTGTCCGCATCGTGGCGCCATTGCACTAAATAGGCGTTGAGTTCCGACACAGAATTTATTGTAGCGGTGGATGCAGTCGATTCTGCGATTGGGGCGGCGTCCAGACGCGCTTTGACTATTTGTGATTCCAAACATGCCTGAGTTTGCTCACAGCAAGTTGGCAGCGGCTCGTCGCGATGCAATTGCGCCAAAAGTGATTCGGATTCCGCGCGAACTTCCGCATCTTTTTCTTGCGCCAATAAAAATGCCAAGGCGGGTTTGGCACGCGCATCTTTAAGCGCCGTTGCCAGCTGCCAATACGAGGACAAATCCCGTTTCGGCGCAGCGATAAAGCCCTGAATCAACAGGGGTTCCAGTTCGGTTGGAACGCCCATAGTGATCCAGGACATATCACACGACGGGCAGCTTGCATCACGCAACCAAGTACCCGCCGCCCAACGTTCCAGCGCCGGTTTGGGGCTGATTTTGCTAAACGCGTCTTTTTGAAACGGGTAGCGTAAGCGATACTGATTTGGCGGTGTAAAAAACAAATCATAGTAGCTGTAGGGTTGAGTGCCCTTTGCGATTGCCGCATACGCTAGTTTGAACTCGTAGCCGTCCCAGCCCGCGCTGCCTGAGTCAATAATTTCCGGCGCGAAGGCCATGAATTTCGCAGGGTTCAACAGCACCATCGCGCGGATGATCGGGATCCGTGCGACCGGCAGGTTATTTGCCAAATACGCGCGTTTCCAGTACTCGAAATCGGCGCCTTTTCGAAATGCCAAGGCGGTGACCGCATAACCATGGCGATACATCAAAAAACCATTTGGTTTGAAATTGAGTTCGCGCAAATACGTTAGTTCCGCTTGCAACTGGTCTGCCGGCGCATCTTCGGCAAGAAAGCCCATCATCATGGTTGGCAAAATCGTGCCGGTTTGCAGCGCGTCGTCGGCGGCTCGGGCGAGAATGTTTTTGCGAGTGCGATCAGCGTACGGCAGCTCGCCCGCAAATGCGCGCGGCAAATTAAAATTTGACCAATCCAATGCGAGTGCGACATTCGCCACTGCACCTACTTCGTTGTCACGGCGCAGGCTGGACAAGAGCTGCATCGCTTCGCCGCCGCCGTAAGCACGCAGTGCGTTCACGGCAAACGTACGCACGAAACGCTCTTTGCTCTTGAGCGCTTCCTGCAAAATATTCATTAGCAGCTTATCTTGCCCGGCGCTGACCATCGCATAGACATGGATCAGCATCAAATCGTCGGTCTTCATCGGCGGCAAGTCTGCGGGTGTTTGCACCAGCGTTGGCTCAACCGCATTGAGCAAAAGCTTGCGCAAATTCGCGGCACTGTCGGGATAGCAGCAGTTTGGATAGCGCAATGCGGTCGTTGCGGCGGAAAAAAGCTGCGTTGAAAGATAGCTTATATCTTTAGGAATGCGGGCAGCGGTAAAGTCCGGTGCGCTCAAGCCATAGCTGCGCCCAAGCATCGTTGAGCGAAACAGCCTTGATTCTAATGACAATTTCATCGTCGAATCGAAGCGGTCTAGCACTTCAGCAGAAACGAATGGCACGCCTGGCTCCATGCCCGAGCCATGCCAAGTCGTAGCATTCTCTCCAGCGAGCATGCGCTTGTATTTATCGATACGCGTGTAAACCACAGCGCCCAGAATCACGACAAGCGCGAGCAAAAAAACAAGTTTCACTTTCATTTTTCATTGCTCACGTAGGTGCGAATCACAGTGCCCTGCAGCTCAAAGGTGATGGCTGCAGCGCTGCTGGGTTCGAATGTATCCGTAATACGCACCGGCATCGCCTCGCCGCTGAAATTGAGCGTTAAATCGCGCGGTCCTTCCTCGGTTAAGTAGTGCGCGGTAAGCGTGGCATAGCCGCTTTGTTGATCGCAGGCTTTCGCCTTTGGACACAGCGCCTTGACCTTTTCTGCCCGACAGCGCGCGACGAAAGCGTCCAATTTTGGCTTCAGCGCACTAAAACGATAGCGGGTCAGAGACGAAAAATTTCGGTCGGAATACTCGTCAATGCGCACGCTTTTTCCGTAGCGATCCATGCCAAGCTTAAACAGTGATTCCAACACTTGGTCGATATTGCTATTGACCGGAAGCACCGCTTCAAATCGTTGAATTTGCAGAAAGGGAAAAAATTCATCCCCAGGTTTGCGTTCGCGCCCGTCAGGATTGCGCGCGGCGCGCAAGCGGTCCTGCATGATCAAGCTACCCTGCTTTGCCAGCAAAAATGCCTTGATATTATTGATCCGAAGATCGATTTGCGCGCCTGCCTGCGCTGGGCTGATGCTTTGGGCGCTCGCACCGCCTGCGATAACCAGTTGATCAGGTGCGATTTGCTCTTGGCAGGAAAAAATATGCTGCTGACGTTCGAGCCCACTCGCGTTTGCAAGTTGCAGGAATAGACCGGGCAGAATTAGGGTAAGACTTAAAGCAACTTGCTTCGCCCGGAAAAAACATCCAAAAAAAACATTTTGCAGCGGAACTGTGCGCATGGATTTTCACTCAAAAAGCGTCCGAAAGTGTCGCAGCTTAACTTAGCTGCATGCGTGAGCAAACAGCGCGCGCTTGCGCTAATCTTGCGCCCCGAGTTTTGCGGTCACTGCAGGCGGTAACGCGCCCTTGCGGCGGCAATTCTCCCAACCATAAATTTAGGAAAAATCATGGCCGATCCCGTTTTGAATATCCCCGCTGATGGCGCGAAAATCACCATCAATAACGGCGTTCTCAGTGTGCCGAACAATCCGATCATTCCTTTTATTGAAGGCGACGGCACCGGCGCGGATATCTGGCGCGCGTCGGTAC
>JAYVAQ010000101.1:0-6495 GCA_043750875.1 Rhodanobacteraceae bacterium | reverse complement strand
CTGATTCGTGCTGGAGTTTCAGACGCGGGTGCAGTGAATGCGGCGCAGCTGGGTACTGAAATCGCGCAAACAACCGGTGAACTTGAATTGAGTGAGCGTTATGCGAACGCTGCGAACGCTGGAATTAGTAAAAATGAGCTGCTTGATAAGCTGGTCGACTTAGGCTATCTGAAAGATAAGCGCGGCACGCTCAATTGGCGCGAATCGCAGTTAGAAAAAAAAGCCACAGTCGAACTCTCAGTTACCGATGCACAACGCGCCACTATTGCTGCGAACGTCAATTCCAGGCGTGCAAGTCTGGCGGAAATGGAATTGCGCGCACCGCATGATGGCGTGTTGCGAATGAACAGCAATTGGGATGGTTCCAAGGCCCAGGTGGGCAGTTCGGTGTGGGCGGGCGATGATTTTGCTTCTTTACCTGACTTGAGCGCCCTTATCGCGCGGTTTTCGCTGCCGCAATCGCAATCGGAGGGTTTGAAAAAAGATCAGCTTGTGCGTTTACGCGTCGCTGGCAGTGGCGCGCAGTTTGAAAGCCGAGTGTTGCGTGTTGGTGCCAGCGCCACGATTAAAAGCCGTGAATCGCCGGTAAAATATATTGATTTCGATGCCGAAATTACGCCGGAGATGGTGGCGGCAGCGCCGTTGACGCCCGGGCAAGCATTGAGTGCTGAGGTTATTTTGATTGATCGGGCAAACGTATTAATCGTGCCGAATGCGGCGCTCGTCTTCACAGCAGCCCCAGCCAGTGCACAATCTACAGCTGGCCAACCAACGACCAGCTATAAGGTTCAAAAAGCGGACGGAACTTGGATAGCAGTGCAATTGGGCGAGCAGGGCGGGGTTATGAGTGAAATCAAATCAGGTATTAGTGCGGGCACTGCGCTGAAATTAATGCCCAGTACTGGCACGGAACCCGCGCGTGGCACAGATACAGGAAAACCTACAGGAAGGCCGGAGCGTCGCGGCCGCGAAGGGCGCGAATGAGTACCTCGGTAAAAGTAAAAGCTGGTGGACGGCTACCGTTGGCGTTACTTACCGAAGCAGTCGATGAGCTAGCGCGACGAAAATTGCGCACACTGTTGACGCTGTTGGGCATGATTTTTGGCGTTGGTGCGATCGTTGCGATGTTGGCGGTCGGTGAAGGCTCGCGCCGTGAAGCCTTGGCCTTAGTCGCCAAGTTAGGCCTAAATAATGTGATTTTGGAAAGCAAAGCGCTGCCAGATGATCAGCTGAAAGAGTTGCGCACGCGCTCATTGGGGCTTTCCCAAGGTGATGCGGATGCAGCGCTTAGCGTGGTTCCGGGCGCTGTTTCGGTGGCGGTTGCTAAAGCAATCAAGGTCAGCGCGATCAGTAGCGCTGGTACTAGCCTACATGCACAGGCGTTTGCGGTCAGTTTGTCGCACGCTGAGCACGCCGCACTTGAGCTATCTGAGGGCCGCTGGTTTAGTGAAGCGGACAACGCAACCTTAGCGCCGGTGTGTGTTTTGGGTGCGCGCTTGAAGCAAAAACTGCTGGGTAATACGCCTGCGCTCGGGGCCATGGTCAAGCTCAATCACGCCTGGTTTTCAGTGATCGGCGTGTTGGCGGAGCGCGAGCTAAGCGCCACCGAATTTGAAGGCGTGTCCTTAGGCGTCGATGATGAACGCATGTTTGTGTCGTGGGAAAGCGCGCGCGCGCGATTAAAGTTTGGTGCGCTAGAGGATGAGATTGATCGCATTAGTGTACGTTTGTCTGAAACCGCCGTGCCGAATGCCGCCGCAAGTGCGCTGACCGCGCTAATTCGCCAGCGCCATGGGGGTGCTGCCGACACCACGTTGATCGTGCCTGCGGGGCTGTACCAACAAAATCAGCAAACCCAGCGAATCTTTACGCTGGTTATGTCCTCAATTGCAGGCGTTAGCTTATTGGTCGGTGGCATTGGCATTATGAATATTATGTTGGCCGGTGTTTTGGAGCGTAAGCGTGAGATTGGGCTGAAGCGCGCGCTGGGCGCCACGAAGCGAAATTTGGTCGAGCAATTTTTAGCCGAAGCGCTGGTGATTTCGCTAGTAGGTGCGCTGATGGGCTTAGTGTTTGGTGCGGTTTTGGCCTATGCCATTGCCTGGCTGGCAACTTGGCAAGTCGCGTGGTCGCTTTGGTGGCTGTTTTTTGCCCTATTGAGTTGCGTGGTGATTGGCGTCGCGTTTGGTGTTTACCCAGCCAAGCAGGCGGCAGCGCTGGACCCTATTGCGGCGCTTCGTAGCGAAATTTGAACTCAAGGTTTTTCTTTTGGTTTCCAGCCATGCGCTTTGATATCCAGCCTCAGGCTATAAAGCGCAGTAAACGCCGGGAATAAGTTCTGCAGCACACCGACGGAATCGCTTTTTTTAGAAAATACAAAATAGCTCAACGTCATCAAGCTGCCGACGATGCTCATGTACCAGAACACTCTAGGAATCACCGGCTTTTGCGCTTTGCGTGACGCCAAGAATTGCACGACCCAGCGGCCTGCAAACATCAACGCACCTACGTAGCCGATTAATTTCCAGGGCGTAACATGCAGCCCTGTCCAGCCCAGCCATAGAATTTGGTCATTCATTCGGCGCTACCCGCGTTTACTGTCGTCACCTCTGTCAGTTTGGCTCGGCGCTGCAGCCAAGCGACGCCAATGATATCGACAATGCCGACCCACAAGCGGTTCCACAGGCCATATTTGCTGACCCCAGCAATGCGCGCGCGATGTGAAACGACGACACTTTTTGTCGGCAATCCTGATCTTGCAAATAGTGCGGGTAAGAAGCGATGCATATGATCAAAATACGGCAGATTTAAAAATGCGGCGCGCGGAAAAAGTTTAATGCCGCAACCACTGTCCGGCGTTGCATCACGCAAAAGACGCGAGCGGACGGCGTTGGCGACTTTGCTCGACGCGCGCTTTAGCCAAGTATCACGGCGATCTTTACGCCAGCCCGCAAAACAGGCGGCTTGCCCGTAATTATCGCGCTCAGTCAGCAGTTTTGGGATATCCGCAGGATTGTTTTGCCCATCGCCGTCTAAAGTGACCACCCAGTCAGCGCGTGCGAATCCGACGCCGGTACGCACCGCAGTGCTCTGACCACTTTGTTTGACGTGGCTATAAACGCGCAGAGTCGCATATTTGCTCAATAAATCTTGCAATACGGTCAGCGTGCCGTCTTTGCTGGCATCGTTTACAAACACCATCTCAAAAGCGCAAACGCCACTGAGTGCGGCGTCAATCTCACTGATTAAATTCGCAACGTTATCAATTTCGTTGTGCACCGGTACAACGACAGAAAGTGCGGGTAGCGCATCAGCCATAACAATCTAGATGGAAAAAATCAGGCCTTATAGTATGACTTAACCCACGCGACTAGCTCGGCGATGCCCATTTCTAGCGGCATTTTAGGTTCATATCCAAACGCTGCTTTTGCAGCTTGGGTGTCGGCAAATGTAGCTTGCATATCACCGGGCTGCATAGGTTTAAGCGTGCGGATCGCTGGTTTACCGACCATTTTCTCAATCAGATCAATGAAATGATTGAGTCCGACTGGCCGCCCAGCGCCCAAATTATAAACGGCAAACGGCCGCTCTTTGGGTGGCGGTGTGCGCAGCGCACCTAAAATGCCCTCGACGATATCGCTAACATGGGTGAAATCGCGCAGCATATCGCCACCATTAAATACGTCAATCGTCCGAGCTTCCAGCATTGCGCGACTGAACAAAATGGGCGCCATATCAGGCCGCCCCCAAGCGCCATAAACGGTGAAAAATCTCAGAGCGGTGCAGGGGATTCCATACAAGTGCGCGTAGGAATGTGCCATCAGCTCATTCGCACCTTTGGTCGCCGAATACAACGACATTGGTGTTTGAATCGACATTTGTTCCCGAAACGGCGTTTCAGTTTGCACGCCGTACACCGAGGAGGTGGAGGCAAACACCAAATGCTCGACTGGAAAACGTCGGCATGCCTCCAAAATGTTGAGAAAGCCGGTCAAATTACTGTGCAGGTAATCGTAAGGTGCTTCAATTGAATGTCGTACGCCCGCTTGCGCTGCCAAATGAATGACGCGGGTAGGGCGATGGGCGTCAAAGCACGCCATCAAGGCCGCGCTGTCTGCCACGTCAATCACCAAAGGATTGAGTGCAAATTCCTTGATTCTCGCTTGCTTTAGCGCGACGCTGTAATAACTGTTTAGATTGTCAAGTTGGATATTGTGCTGATTTAGCTCAGCCAATCGGCGCGCTGCATAGGCACCAATAAAGCCAGCAGCGCCAGTAATCAAAGTCGTCATGCGTTGCCAAGTTGGTAAAAAGCGATCTGCTAAGACTAGTGGAAGCGGGGACTAATTGAAAAGCGCGCGCAAAAAGGCCAATTGCTCACCATAGCCTTGGGTTTTTACCGAAGGCGCGTGCATGGGCATGCGCACCTGCGATGCGCTCGGTGTACGAATTACGCGCTGCGCCAAATGTGGCTGTAGACAATGTTCGGAAAACGCTAATCCACAGAAACCTAACATGGCTCGCACCTGCGCTTCGGTATCCTTTACTAAAAGCTCGTAACTCTGCGCGTAAACCTGTTTGGGTAGGCGTTGCCGCCAAACGTCCATTGATGCGCGGTAGCTACACCAAAAGTCGCGCAAATCTTCAAAGCGATAGCTAAAATTTACCCTGCCTGGCGCAAAAAGTTGCTTGTAGCATGACCAAACCGTCTCAACCGGGTCGCGTAGGCAGTCAATAATTTTACTGCCCGGAAACATACGGCCGATCGCGCCAATGTAGAGCCAGTTTTCCGGCAATTTGTCAGTGCTTTTGGGTCGACTAATTCGCCAACGTGCGGTCAAGGCCAGATACTCATCACCCATGCGCCGCCAATCTAGCTGGCTCATCTCATCAACCCAAGCCGGGTAGGCTTTTCCGCGTCGCTGCGATTCCTGTTGTATTAACAGTGGCAAGTGTGGCAGTTCGTTCGCGCCTTCCACATCGGGATGCGCGCTTAGCACTTGCTCTACCAACGTCGTTCCTGAGCGCGGTAAACCCACTAAAAAAATGAGTTCAGCGCCAAATGTGTCTGGCGAAACAGGCGCCTGCGGTGGTTCCATGGCCGCTAGAAATGCGTCCAAAATGTGTCCGGCATGCTTTGCAAATGCTTCAGCATTCCAAGTATTGCTTCGCGCCGCGTCGTCGTTGGCGCGCTTAAATGTGCTCATGGCAGCGCCGAAATTTTCCGCATCTTCGTGGGCTTTGCCGAGTGCGAAGCCGATCAAGGCACGATCCTGGGCATTGGTGGCCTGTTCATGCGCTCGGGTCAGTGCTTTGTATTCTAGCGCGCTCAGCTTCTCAGTCTTAAGATCTAGCAACGCAAACCACGCGCGCGCAGGAACCAGATTTTTGCGGATTAAATCGCGATAAATTTTAGCGGCCTCTGCACTGCGCCCGATTGACTGCAAAATCCGCGCGCGTTGTAAATAGGCTTGTCCAAAATGCTGCGACTTTCCTGGCAATCGCTGAATCGCCTGGTCTATTGCGCGCAACGCGACTTCGGCTATGCCCTGACGGTCTGCTTCGACGCTGAGCTCAAAAAAATCCTCGAACGTATTTGCATGCTGCTCAGCGCGATCAAAAAGCCCAAGGTTTTGCTCAAATGTGCCGGATTTTTCCTGAGTCGAGGCCAGTAAAGTAATCGCTAAACTATCGGTTGGGCAGTAAGACAAATAGCGTTCTGTCCATTCGCTTGCGGCCTGGAAGTTCCCCAATTGTGCCTGTAAATTGCCCATAAGGCGGCTCGCGCTTGGCGAATCAGGGTTTTGCGCCAACGCCAGGAGCAATTCATTTTCTGCTCGTTTTAGTTGGCTCGACTTCAGGTATTGGCTCACCGCAGGAACGCGGGGAGAAAAGGGGTCGGTCGGGAACATAGTCATTTAGCGTTGCGGTAAAGATCCGAATTTTATGCAGAAAAATGCAGGCCGCAGGCTGTCAGTATTAAATTGGCTGAATTTAAAGTAAATTTTGCGACACGCCCTTTTTAGCGATGCTATATATGTTACCGCCCTGTAAACAAAGTCGTCATGCGAAGCGAAGTCGGTCAACAGCGAATAGCCAAGACTAGTAGAAGCGGGGACTAATTGAAAAGCGCGCGCAAAGTAGCCAAATGTTCACTGTAGCCTAGGGTTTTCACCGAAGGCGCGTGCATGGGCATGCGCACCTGCGATGCGCTAGACGTTGCCGCAGCGAATATCTGATATTTAACCAGCACAATGGATTCATTCGTTCGGATGAAGGAATAAAAAATCATCGACAGTGCGTGACGAAGTTTGATTGCAGTGTAGATTAAAATTGTACTACGCCAAAAAGTAAGTTACTGTTTCGGGGCTGTTAATTTGCCTACCTCTTTCAATCCAACTAAATAAAAGAAGTGACATGAAAAAAATAATTTTGTTGTCAGCTCTCATGCTGTCGTCAGGTCTCACAGTTGCTCAAAACAAACCCGGTGCGTTT
>JAYVAQ010000100.1:0-5013 GCA_043750875.1 Rhodanobacteraceae bacterium | reverse complement strand
ATTCGCTGCCGAAACTAAACTTGTACCGCTCTCTGATTTTGCGAAACCGACCGAAGTCAGAACAATTGCACTCTCGCCGGATGGCAAAACGCTGGCCCTGATTAGTCCAAAAGGCGATTACGGCACCGTGTTGGCATTTATCGACACTGAAACCATGAAAGCAACCGCAGGCTTTTCCGACAACGGTGAACGCGTCCCTGGGGATTTGCAATGGGCGAATAATGACCGCGTCATTATAAGTTTGGTACGCAAGTACGGTGGTTTCGCGAGGCCAGCACGCACCGGCGAATTACTGGGTGTAAATCGAGATGGCAAAAAGCTCAACATGCTCTTTGGCAGCCTGGGCGAAATGTCGACTGGCACGAACTTGAAGACTCGCGCCCTGGATCGTGGCACTGCCGCCGTCGCCGATCCGCTGATCAACGATGCAAAATTTGCCCTGATTACGATTAATTCCTTCGCCGACGACGGTTCCTTCACAGAACTGCAACGCATGAATGAAATTACCGGTAGCCATACCCGTTTAGTGCGGGCGCCGATTCGTGATGGGGCGTTTCTGCTCGATCACGAGGCGATGCCGCGTTTGGCATATGGCACGAATAATGACGGCGCGCTGCAAGTGTTTCGTCGCAATGGCGAAGCGTGGGAAATAGTTTCCGATGAAGTGAAAAATGGCGAACGGATGCTGCCACTTTCCTTTGCTCGGGATAACCAAACGTTTTACGCCTTCTGGGGCACACAGACTGGTCCTGAAATTTTGGTACAGGTGGATCTGAAAACCATGAACCGCACTACGGTTTATGCGCCGGAAGTCGCTTCACCCGTGGAAGTGTTTAAAACTGCAGACGACAAGGATATCTTTGCGGTGCTCACCCAAGAGGGTGCATCCAAAATTCATATCGTCGACGAGAAAGCTCCAGAGGCGAAAGCGTGGCGCGCTTTCTCGAAGAGTTTCCCAGGCAGCCTTGTCGAGCCTGTGGATTTTAGCTCGGATGGCGAAACGGCATTGTTTAAGGTCAGCGCCAGCAACAATAGCGGTGAGTACTATCTTTTTAACGTGAAGAAAAACAGCGCCAAATTTCTATTCCCAGCGGATAGTTGGATGGATCCCGAGCGCATGGCGAAAACGATCCCGTTTGAACTATCCGCTCGTGACGGATTGGCCCTGCACGGCTATCTGACTCTGCCTAATGTTTCTTCGCAAAAGGGCTTACCTCTAGTCGTTATGCCACACGGTGGCCCGCATGTCGTACGTGACCATGATCGTTACGACGAATGGGCACAGGTGCTTGCCAGCCGCGGTTATGCGGTGTTGAAAGTTAACTTTCGTGGGTCAATTGGCTATGGCGCAAAATTCCAAATCGCTGGCTACCGCGAATGGGGCCGAAAAATGCAGGATGACGTGACAGACGCGACAAAATGGGCGATTGACGCGGGCTACGCTGACGCCAATCGCATAGCAATTGTCGGGGCAAGCTACGGCGGTTATTCCGCGTTGATGGGGGGCGCACGCGAGCCAGAACTTTATCGCGCCATCGTCAGCTATGTTGGCGTGAGTGACTTAGAACTCATGTACACACGTGGCGATCTTGAAGATTCCCTTTATGGTCAAAGCTATTTAAAACAGGTTTTGAGCGCCGATAGGGCCGAGCTCAAAGCGCGCTCACCGGTCAATTTAGCCGCCGAAATTACAGCACCTGTGCTGATTATTCACGGCGGGCAGGATCAACGCGTCCCTGTAGTTCATGGACTCAGAATGCGCGACGCATTGAAGGATGCGGATAAGGAAGTCGAGTATTTTGAAGTTCAGGACGAAATGCACGGTTTTTATAAGCAAGTTAACAAAGTCCAAGCCTATACCCGCATGCTGACGTTTTTGGACAAGCATTTAGCCGTAAAAGCGTCGGCTAAGCCCTAATGACTGGGTAAATTTCAACTTGAGTCGCCTGCAAACGCTGCAATAGCTCATGCCCACAGAGGGTTGCTGGCGTTTGATAGCCGCAATCTTTTTTGCCAATGCCATCGAGCACATACTGCGCGATGGTGAGTGCCGAATCCACGGTAAGGCTATAGCCGTTTGCGGTTTCCAAGTGTCCGCTAACGGATTCGCCATTCGCGGCGGTGGCGGTGCCAACAATATAGCTGCGCGTCTTTTCCCGCAGTTGCTCACTCGGCCCAGGCTCACGTTGGTTGATGCGCCATTTGAGCAAGGATTGCATCGGTGCCAATCCCAAAATGGGGGCCAACCAGCGCAAACGGCGTGCGCTCGCAATCGCGGCTTTTGGCAGCGCCATAAAGACTTTAATGTTGGGAATGCCGGTGCTTACAAATGCCGTGTAGACATCGCCCCAGGGAATGGTCATCGCCGTGCGCTTGCGCCCAGGCGCAAATTCGAACTCAGCAACCTGCCACGCCAAAGGCACAGGCGTCATTTTTCCATCAATGCGCGCCATGCCACCGGATTTAAGGCCCTCCACACTGGTTTTCGCGGTGCCTCGGCTCATGCCACCGCCGCCATCGAAGGCCAGCACCAAATCTGTCGCAGCGGGCAGCGCACGCTTTAAAAGCGCCGCCAAACAATCGGTAGGCACCACATCAAAACCCACGCCTGGGCACAGCACGACGCCCGCCGCCATCGCCGTGGCACTTTGACTATGCGCATAGGCAAACACCGATATTTCGCCGGTAATGTCCAAATAATGCACGCCGGCTTTAATGCAGGCAGTAATCATCGGCGCTGCCGTTTTCGAGAATGGCCCAGCGCAGTTCAGCACCACGTCGATACTGCTTAAGTCAATGGATGCGGCATCTGCCAAATCAAAGGTACGCTGCTTGAATTTGAGTTCATCGGCAAGACTTTGCACCGCGGCGGCATTGCGCGCCGCCAAAATGGGCCGTAAGCCGCGTTTTTTCGCTTCGCGTGCGATCATTTCACCGCTGTAGCCGTTCGCGCCGTAGATCATTAGGGTTGGCATAACTGAGTCACTCTGAAAAATTAATAACCCTAGCTTAAGCGACCGTCCAAGCTAAATTTTGCATCTCCTTAATTGACACGATTTTCGGGTGCGCATCAATGGCGCGGATCTTTGGCCTCAATTTTTGTTTGAGGTCAGCTAGGTCAATGGCATGACTCTTTTGCTCGATGTGCAGAACGATTCGTAAAGTGCGGCAAAACAATAACGATTGTGCCAATGACTTTTCGTCACCATCGTTAGCGTTTAGGCGAGCGGGAAGCAGTGCTGCTAACGTGTCGCGCACTTTTCCGGCAACAATTTCTGCAAGTGCCGAGGGCGCTTCGGAATCTGGGTATCGATAATCCTTCACTTCAATCAAATACGCGTCTTTTTCGTCTGAAATTGCTAAAAGATCGACTGCTTTGATGCCATTGTCTTGTCGCCCAAACTGATTCCGATAAAACGACCAGTCATCATATTTACTCACTTGCCAGCCATCAGGAAAACTGAAAGTGAGCTTTTCCACAGCGATTACTGGCACATCAACTCTCCATCGCAAGATAGCGATCCGATTGCTGCAAACTGGCGTCTAGCGCATCAACTTCGCCGATATCGTCAATGGAGTTACCTTGCACAACCTCGACTCCGCTCTTTGGCGTTTTATGTAAGCCAAAAAACTGTGTTTCAACTCGTTCGCTATTGCGTGCACTGTTAGCGACAAGAATTTCAAGTTCACGCGCCAAAAACAGGCTGTGCGTTGCAATAATTACTTGGATTCCCGCTTGCGCCAGACTGTGCAAAGCGATCGCGACCCAGCGAATATAAACCGGGTTCAAATTCGCTTCGGGTTCATCCCAAATAAGCGTTTCGCCAGGCTGGGTTATTGCGCCACGACGGATTAGATACATGAGCGTGGTGAGCTTACGAAAGCCTTCTGCCATCAATGGCGCTTCAGTTACATGTCCGTCAACCCCGGCAAAACTGAGCTTGCCGCCTTGGCCTAAGATTAATTTTCCACCTAGTTCGGCATCCAATTCAGCCAGCGCTTTAATTGCAAGTGCGGGTGCCTTGAGTAACTCCGGACTGCTCATGCTTCGCGCCAAATCCCGATATGTGTCGTCCAACTTAATTTCATAACGATCCATTAGCGCGATGAGCCCTTCATAGAGCGAGGCGATTTCCTTGCTCGGAATAAACAGTGACTTTGGGACGTAAGCATTGACTGGTGCAGCATCGGGAAAAATGCTCGCATCCAATTTGGCGTTTGTTTTGACTTCGGCAACATCTGTTTCCGCATTCAATTCGACTTCCCAATGCAATGGCTCCGTGTGCGCTCCAAACGGAAATTGCTTCAGCTCTTGTTGATCCGCATTGATGGTGCTGAATTTTAATGTTGGAATAAACGCATCTACGTCGGCTCGCAAATGCGCGCCACCACTAAATCCTTGACGAATCAGGTCACTTAAAAAAATCGGTTGGAATAGGCCCAACAAGCGCTCTTCAAAATACGAATCAGCACGCTTTTTACTCAACGGCGCGCGTTTGAGCATGAGATCCGGCCAAGCCCGATTCATCAAATAGGCTGCTTTCAGCAACATCGTTTTGCCAGTTCCGTTTTGCCCAAGCACAATGTTTAATCCTGGGCAGAAACTAAGGTTTGCATTAGAAAACACAGTGAAATTAGTAAGTTGTAGTGTTCTTAGCATCCTGCATTCCTTAAAAATCGTATCTAGACGATCAAGCTTAAATGCTTAATCGGCGCATCAGGATACCGCTTCACGGTCCCTGAAGGCGCGGCCAATTAATTGCATGCCAACTAAACCAAGTTAAAACGTCCTGAGCAACTTCTGCTTCCTTCACAAAACGCATATATCTTTCTATCGCGATAGAGAGATATATTAGCGTCGCTTGCGCAAATCACTGCGCATCCCGCTTTTAATAAAACCAACCGGAGCCTCTCCATGAACGCAGTTGTCAAAGAATTTATCGCCCACGATTACAAAGTCGCCGACATGAAGCTCGCCGATTGGGGCCGCAAAGAAATCGAAATCGCTGAGCA
>JAYVAQ010000099.1:0-2290 GCA_043750875.1 Rhodanobacteraceae bacterium | reverse complement strand
CAAGAAGGCAGGCGGTTCAACCCGCAACGGTCGCGATTCAAACCCAAAATATCTCGGCGTAAAAATGTATGGCGGTCAAGTGATTGAACCCGGCAACATTATTGTGCGTCAGCGTGGCACCAAGTTTCACCCAGGTACGGGCGTTGGCTTAGGCCGCGACCACACTTTGTTCGCATTGACCGCTGGTGTCGTCAAGTTTCACAAAGGCGGCCCGGGTATGCGTAGTTATGTCAGCGTTGTCGCTGCGTAATTGGTAGTCAGTAAACTTTTAAACTAAAAACCCCGCTCAATGCGGGGTTTTTAGTTTCTGTCCTGGACACATTTGCAGCGCGAGTGACAGCGCACTTTATTGCCTGATGTATTTCAACCCGTGCTTTCTGCAGTTCATCGCAGCGCCTGTGCATCTAGTTCGCCGCAATCGCACACTAAAGACGCCGAAATTGTCTAGAAGCGAAACACCATGCGCAGCATTGCCAGCACGCCCGAGCACTTGCCGTTTACCCGAAACGTGACATCTACGGCTAGTCGGCCGCTATTTGCACTAAAGCTTAGTGCCGCGCTTTGGTTTTTGGTGGCGGTTCTCGGCCAACTCATATTTGTAATCTATATTTATGGCTTCTATGGCCGCGCCGCACTCAATGGCGATTTTCAGGCCTGGAACAAGGTGATGCCGCACGGTTATGTTCCCGGCGATACGCTCGGGAATATTGCCATTTCGGTGCATTTGTTTTTCGCTGCCGCGATCACCTTAGCGGGTGCGGCGCAATTAACCCCGCAATTGCGCGCTTATGCTCCGCGGTTACATCGTTGGACGGGGCGTGGTTATCTCAGCGCGGCGGTGCTGATGAGTATCAGCGGCCTGATCATGGTGTGGACGCGTAGTACCGTCGGTGATTTGTCGCAACATGTTGCGATCAGCCTGAATGCGCTGTTGATTTTAACCAGCGCAGGATTCGCTTTGCGCGATGCAATGACGCGTCGCATTGATCTGCATCGGCGCTGGGCCTTGCGATTATTTCTGGCAGTAAGCGGTGTTTGGTTCTTTCGCATCGGCCTGATGCTTTGGATTGTGCTCAATCAAGGGCCAGTTGGTTTCGATTCAAAAACTTTTACAGGCCCGTTTTTAACTTGTTTGGCATTTGGCGTGTACGTGTTTATTCCGTGGACGGTACTGGAACTGTATTTTAGAGCGCAGACAACTAAAAGTGGCTTCGCACAATTCGCAATGGCCGGTGGCCTAGCCACGATCACCCTGTGCATGCTGCTCGGTGTTGCCGCCGCGACGATGCTGATGTGGTTGCCGCAGCTTTAATTCAAAAATTTCCATTCGGAAAATCTTGAAAGTCTTCTGGCCTCGCCGATTGCCCGGCCCGCTCGCAAAAGGCGTGGTTTTTGCTGCGCGTTTCCAAATACTGCATTGGCAAGCGAAATCATGCAACAACAGCTTGTCGTTATGCGCTTGTGGGCGATCCGAGATCAAGGTCGGATTTGGTCAGATTGCGGCGGCGCCTAACACCACCTAAATTCGGTACGCTGTAACCATGCAAACACTCCCTGCTTCGAAGAAATTTGTGTCGACAAAAACCGGTTGGACGGTGCTGCTCGGCTGGCAGCGCGTTCTTTTTACCCTCATTACCGCGTTTGTTCTGTCGATGCTGCTCAGCTTTGTCTGGAAATCAGGTACGCCGGCGTTGATTATTCGCGTTGTCGGAGTCGCACTATTTGCGCTGCTGGTATTTGGCGTATTCGAACAATGGCCGAAGCACTTGCCTCGTTGGTTTGCGCGCTGGGTGCTGCAAGTGATGGGCGTTGCGCTCGCCGTACCAGTTAGTTTGGTTGCGATTTGGCACTGGAGCACACAAGTCGGTGCCCCGCCTTTTTGGCACGATATGGAACGCTTGGGCGGGTTCGCCATTCTATGCGTGGTCGGAATTTTAGTGGCACCATGGGTTGCTTTAGCGGCGCTGTTGCGACAAAGGGAAGCTTTTGCTCGACATCAGGCGTTAGCTTTCGATCTAGAACGCAGTGAATTGGAACGCCAAGCGCTCGATGCGCGTTTGCACTTGCTGCAAGCGCAAGTCGCGCCGCATTTTTTGTTCAACACACTCGCGAATGTGCAGGCTCTGGTGGATACCGGTTCACCCCGGGCTTCACCGGTACTAGATAGTTTGATCGCATATTTGCGCGCTGCGGTGCCGCGCTTGGATCAAGCTGACACCACGCTCGATCAGGAGCTGCAATTGGTGCGCGCCTATCTAGAGCTGATGCATATGCGCATGCCTGATCGGCT
>JAYVAQ010000098.1:0-3396 GCA_043750875.1 Rhodanobacteraceae bacterium | reverse complement strand
CCCTGGGCTATGATGGCTTGGATCGGCTAACAACTGTCGGCGGGAGTAATGCATTTACTTATGACCTTAACGACAATCTAAAGTCCACATCTTTCGCCGGCGTGCAAACCACCATTAACTACAGCGGGCAATTGGTTTCTTCGGTGGTTCGCGGAGGCGTTACGCAAGCCGTTAGCTACGATACGCGCGGTAATATTACGCAGCGCGGCAATGTGAACTTCAATTTCAATGAAGCGGATCAAATTACCGCGATTATTAATAAGAATGGCTACCCAAATAACCCTTCATTCTGGTCTATCGCGCAACACAGCTATGACCCGACTGGCCACCGTGTGGTATCGCAATCCGGCTGTTCCAGCACACACAACCTTTATGGTGCGGGCGGCAAACTCCTGTGGCAAGTCTATGACGTACCCGTAGCCTTTGCCACCGCACCGGGTGGCGCGGCAAAGGGCATGGCGCGGCCGAAATCATGTCAAGCCTCGCCGAAGCTACGCAAATACGTCTATTTGGATGGGCAGGTTATTGCTGAGGTTGAAACCAACAGCGATAACAGCACGAAAACCACCTACCGACACAACGATGCACTTGGCAGCGCACGCGCGACGACGGATGCAGCAGGCACGCAGGTCAACGGCGTCAATTATGGCCCTTACGGTGAACCTGTACCGGGCACCCAAGTGCGTGGCACGGGCTACACCGGACATCAAATGGACGATGATGATGTCACCTATATGGGTGCACGTTATTACGATCAAACCATGGGGCGGTTTTTAAGCATTGATCCGGTAGGAGTTAATATAAACACTGGCGGGAATTGGAATCGATATGCTTATGCGGGAAATAGCCCTTATAAGTATGTGGATCCGGATGGGCGCTTTTTTATGTTGATCCCGGTCGCGCTCGCTGAGTGCGCCGCGAGTGGATTATGTGTTGCAGTGGGTGCCGCAACGATTTTCGCGGGTGGTGTCGCAACGTATAACCTCTCGAGTCAAATTAAAAATCCTGGACATGGGCTGGTACAGAATTCGACGGGTAGTGAGTCATCAGAAGACGAAGATGATTCTGCTCCGCAAGGCGGCATATACGAATTTCCCGATCAGGATGACCCTGAAAAAAGACCTTATGTCGGACAAGGTGGCGTCTTAGAAACACGACTGAAGCAGCATGAGACTTCGGGACGGCTATTACCTGGCACAGAAACCACAACCATAATTGACGGAGACAAGACAGACCGTGAAATAGCAGAACACAAGCGAATTCAGGAATTGACCGGTGGAGTTTCTGCGGGCGAGTCAGATCAAGTAACCAATAAGCGAAACCCTATCGGACCAAAACGCAGGCACCTGTTGGAGGAAGATATAGATGACTAAAAAAATCTCAGAATTGCCACTACCAAAAATAGAAGGCGGCCAAACTTTCATTGAATTATTAAGTGTCTGGATAGTTGATGGCCTTCCAACTTATGTGATTACTGGTCAATTAAGCAAGGATCCGGCACAGTGGGGACTGATATTAGCTGACATAATTCGGCATTTAGGACGTGCATATGAGGCGAATGGCAGCAGTCTCGGTCAATCTATTGATCGAATAAAATCTGGCCTAGATGCAGAATGGGAACATCCAACCAGCTAATTACGAAGCCAATTATTAAATAAGCAGTTCCATTTATATTCTAACGAGTCAACTATGCTTGCATCCGTATTAATTCTAGCAACCACAAATCCATTAACTGCGGCGTACAACTACCAAGACCCCAATATCCTAATCGCCCCACCTACATTAATCGAAGAAACCTATACGCAAATTCCTCTGCTTATTTTGAGCGTTTCGAGCGGCGGCACTGAAATTGTGATCCATCCTGCCGCGCGCAATCCCAACACCAAAGGCGAAAACCTATGAAGTATTTTTTACCCGTTCTCGCCCTCACCTTATCCGCGCCACTGACACTAACTGCAGCCACCTTACAGCCTGTATATCTCGATGCCGTTGGCGTCGGCTTCAACGACGCCACTTTAGGGGAAGTGCGCAAAGCTGCCCTCAGCTCGGCGTTAACGATTTGGGGCAATCAACTCCGCAGCAGTCAAATCATTAAAGTGGCTGTTAGCTTTGACAGCCTGCCCTGCGCCAGCGGTGCCGCGACGTTGGGTGCAGGCGAGCCGATAAGCTATCTGCAAAATTTTGTCGGCGCGCCGGTACCAACTAGACTGTACCCAGTCGCACTAGCGGAGGCCTTAGCTCGGCAGAACCTCAACTCCGATGGCAATGAAATTGTTATGCGCATCAACGCCGATGTGGATCAAGGCTGCGCGGGGTCAATCACTGGCTTCGATTACGACACCAATCCCAGCACGCCTACCGCCGCCAACAAAATCCGTGCGTTGCCGGTGATGTTGCATGAACTCGCCCATGGCCTGGGATTTTTCACGCCAATTTGTTTGGTAAATCTTCCCGGCGGATGCAGCAGCACACCCAATCAATGGCCGTACGGCGGCTACCCAAACAATGTGCTGGATCGCTGGTCTGACTTTTTGCGCGATGGCCCTAACGGAAATTTCTGGAACGCACTCAGTTCGTCACAACGTATTTCGTCCGCGCGCAACGGGAATTTAGTCTGGGATGGCCCGCGCGTGACTGCCGCATTGCCCGCGCTGAATCTAAATGCCGCCGCGACCTTAGGTAATCGAATTAAAATGCACGCACCGGCATTGTTGTCGGCGGCAGCCTCAGTCAATCACTTCACCAGCGATGCGACCCCGAATTTGTTGATGGAACCTGACTACAGCCAAATGACGAACATCACATCCCTAGATTTGGCCCCTGCTCTGCTCGCCGATCTAGGTTGGGCATTAAGCACCGACCCGATTGCCACCACCACGCTGATCACCAGCGATCAACCCGATCCTTCGGTTGTCAACACCAGCTACAACGTCAACGTAACGGTTAGCGCGGTCGACGGCCTACCAACGGGCACGGTCACAGTACGCGATGGCACGGAGCCAAAAGCCGCAAGCTGCACCGCGAACATTCAATCACTCGGGCAAGCGAGTTGCGCAATTGTTTCCACAATTGCCGGAAACCGCACGCTGACCGCAACCTACGCGGGCAGCGGCGTTTTTCAAAGCAGCGTCGATTCCGAAAGCCACACGGTAACCGGTGGACCGACAACTACGCTGATCACCAATGATCAACCGGATCCATCGCAACAGGGGCAACAGTACTTCGTCAACGTTCGCGTTACCTCATTAGGCGGCGTGCCAACGGGCAATGTGACGATTAGCGATGGTGGTGATTCAAGCTGTACTGCTTCACTGTCAGGTAACCCGGCAACAGGCGCCTGCATCATCACTTCGTCAACTCTGGGTAATCGGACTTTGACAGCCACATATGGCGCAA
>JAYVAQ010000097.1:0-2691 GCA_043750875.1 Rhodanobacteraceae bacterium | reverse complement strand
GTTTACGTCATCAATGAAGATAGCAAGGGCTCGCGTTTTCAATTGTTTCCTTTAGCCGGATTCGCGCTGCAAAACCCGCTGCCGGCCGGGCTTAACCGCCTACCGGGCGCGTTCGCCACATCCGGCAGTCTGGATACCAAGGCGCAGGATTGGGTGATCACCAGCCGCGGCGGCCGCGAGCGTTTCTATGTCATTTATTCAGAGAAGCCGTTGGTGGCGTTTACGCAATTGGCATTGACTCAGGCGAGTAGCCAGATGATTGCAACCCCTGAACTCTATGCAGCGAACGAAGTTGATGCAGCAATGCGCGGTGTCGGCGGCGTGGCGCCGCAAAGCGCGCCGGAGGCCGAATTAATTGACAGCGCTTGGCTGCGCGATCTTCAGCAGGCCAATCCGGATCTTCGCGTGTCCCGCTTTGAAGTGTTGAACCCTTAATGTCGACAATTGTATTTACCCAGTCACAACGGATCCTGACGTCGCAACGAATCGAGCCGAGATGAGCCTGACAGATACATTTCGACGGCTGCTTACCCCGATGCGCGCACTCACGCCTTTTCCGGCAGCCTCACCTCTACGCGCGCCCTCCACGCCAGGAATGTCACCGCATTCTGGGCTGCGATTGTTTATCTTTCCGCCGTGCGCGCCAACACGGGCACTATTGCTGCCGACCAGTCGAATACAGGCTTGGGCAGAAATGCGTACAGCGCTTTTTCCTAATCTAGCTTTAAAGCTTTCTGGACCTGATTTCTCAAGCGTGACAGCGCGCGGCTGCGTCTTGAAATTATCCAATGAAGGCCGGGAAAAACTGCTGCGCGCGGCGAGGTGCGAGTTAGCGCGACTCGATATGGCCCTGATGTATCACCCTTTTGCGTTGACGCTGGATCTTGAATTGATCGCCGCCGGTTGGGTCATGGCACCACAGTCGCGCGCAATTCATCGCCTACCGATGCTTTATCTGCATGCTGATGCCAGCGGCTGTCGCCTCAATTTTGCCGCCGAACACGTGCCTACCGGCGCGAATTCAGGCCAACGTTTGTCTAGCTTGGCAGACGCGCCGGTTTTGACTTCGCTCGAAACCACGCTACCTAATGATGATTTGACCAACGAAATGAACGCACGCCAAGACGAATTTCGCAATTTGCAGCGAACCTTGTGTTCGGCTTTGCCCTGTCATTAAAAGGACGTCGTTAACAGTACGTCATTAAAAGGACACCAATAATAATGCGCGATCTTATTGAACTCTTGATCATCTTTGGCTTGGTGAGCATTGTCGTGTTCTTCGATCGCCGTCGCGGACGCCGATGCGAAGCATTGATAGATCCACAGCACTGCATTCGTTGCGGCTGCGCATTAGCACCGGATGCCAAAGGTGTCTTGCCCGTGTCTGGCTATTACAGTCATACGTTGGGTCGTGCCTGCACTGCGTGCGCAGCCCGCGATCACAGGATTCGAAACATTGTGATGACAGCAGTGTATTTGGGCCTGGCAGTGACCATGTTTTTAGTGTGGCTGGCCGATGCACTTCCGCCCAAATAATCAGGCTGGTGATTGCGTCGTTAATTTATTCTAGGAGTTAGGGATATGAAGCAATCAACGCGTCAACTTTTCAACGCTTCAATGGAACGCGTGAACGCTCAAGAGCGTCAAGCGCGCGAGGAACAGTTTGGTAATCTTTTGTCGCAAGGTGATAGCTCGGACAGTTTTGACGCCTTCATGGCGAAATATGCCCGCTTTGCCTGTTTTGGCGAACCTGCATCGACAGCCGCAATTGCAGAATTGCGGCGACTGTCAGGGCCGCCATTGCCACAGTCCCTAGTCGATTTCTATTTGGAGGCAGGCGCATTTTACGGCGGAGAACGCTTATCAGCGCTCGTGATCCATCCTGCACCGGAACTACTCGCCAAATCGACATCGGGCAAAAACGGCTGGGACCAAATTCGTTCCATGGGCCTTGTCGACATGATCGTGCTGTCTTGGGGTGGCAAACGCCGCGAATTTGACCTGGCGACTGGCGCGGGGCTGACACAAGACGAAGTGCAGGCACTGAATCAAAACTACAGCGTCATCGGCTGGCATAAGTCGGATTTTGGCGAGGCCTACGATTACCTTTATTTCGATGCGACAGGGCACTTTGGCATCGCAAGCTGGCATCAGGACGACTTCGACAGCTTCTATTCTGAGCAACTACTGCCGATGACGCGCCAAAGTGCGGCGCATATGACGTTGGATGAGGCACTCATCGCGATGTTAAAAAGTGCCGAGGCCGCCGCCATTGAGTACGAAGACGAAGACGACTCGTAATTTGCAGATGACCAGAAAACAACGCGTTAGCATTGCTTTTGCGAAGAATTGTCCCAGGCAAAAACTCCTGTTCGCTTTTGCTCAAACGTTCGTTTACCGTTCTGTCGACTGCCACAAACTGGAACGCTCATGCATATCCACAAGAGTTTGAACAGACCTTGCAACCTTACTAGAGCCTGGGCGATTCGGGCCAAATCAACACTAACGGCGCTTGCGCTGCTTTCCATCCTCAGCGCAAACGCGCAGGCCGCAATATTTTTTCCCTTCGTGACTCCAGTAAAAATCGAAGTGGGACACACAATGGATCCTACGGCGAAAGGCTTGACCGACGCCCAGCTGCTGCAGAAGCGCTACGACAGCGCGCTCGCCGAGGCAATCGGCCCGCTCATG
>JAYVAQ010000096.1:0-3692 GCA_043750875.1 Rhodanobacteraceae bacterium | reverse complement strand
GTAGCAATCCGCCATCGGCGGATAAATTGCGAAGCAAAAAGACGTTTCCGTAGCAATCCGCCATCGGCGGATAAATTGCGAAGCAAAAAGACGTTTCCGTAGCAATCCGCCATCGGCGGATAAATTGCGAAGCAAAAAGAAGTTTCTTCAAAGGCTAACTTAATAGTGCAAATTCGTATTGCCAATGCCGCAGACGCACCGACGATTGCCCAACTGCACACGCATAGTTGGTTAAATGTCTATCGAGGCATACTGCCGGATCAATATTTAGATGAGCTTTTGTTGCACGAGCGCCAGCAGGCGTGGGATCAGCGTTTCAAGTTACCCGAGCAACACCAACGCGTATTGATAGCCGAAGAAAGCGGTCAAACGCTGGGCTTTGCCTGTGCGTTTGGTGCGCACGACGCTGCGTACGGTACACAGCTGGAAAATCTTCATGTGCACACCGCCGCCAAAGGCAAAGGTGTGGGCGCGGCATTGATGCAAGCAGTTGCGCGTTGGAGTGCGCAAAATCACCCCGGAATAGGGCTATACCTATGGGCGTTGCAGGCGAACGCCGCAGCACGATGCTTCTATGAGCACCTCGGCGGCAAAGTATCCGGCACCGGCTTTTGGGACTCTCCAGCCGGTGTTGCGGTGCCAGAAGTGCGCTACAGCTGGGCGGATGCCAAGCTACTATTGCTTTGATATAAGCAATTTGATCGCGATCAGTATTAGAGCGCGGGCTCCCACATGCGGGCCGCTAACCGGGCCCTATGTTTAGTCACGCGACCTGTGACGCGTTTGCGCCACAGCCGAAAACTACCGGGCTTAAGCTCGCGACGCATCGTGCGAATAACGTCCGCTTCGCTGTAGCCCGTTTTTTCCCGGATTTCATCAAACGTGGTGCGATCTTCCCAAGCCATGCGAATGACGGCGGATATTTCGGCATTGGGGCTTGACGGAGAAATCATGCGCTGGAGTTTGTTCTACCCTGCGTGAAGTAAAAATGCTGATGCCCTGACGCGCTCATGGCTGGGCTGATTTGGACGCTGCTCAGTATCGGTTTGGCGCTGATGCAGCAGTATTTAGTGGGCGTAGTCCCACTGTTTTTGCTGGCTATATTGCTGCACTACGGCGCCAAAGCACTTGGGTTTGAGCTGCATTTTTGGGATCTATTTTTTGCACTACCGCGTTGGGTGTGGCTGATTTTGGCCTGTGCCAGTTCTATTGCGGGCTGGAAAATAGATAAAAAGAGAACACACGAGCTGCGCGCGCTTTTTCGCAATGAAGATAATCGGGCGATGCAAGAGATAGCCGATGACGCGGCTGATTTTAACGATACCAACGCGGCAACACAGCCTGAACTCAGCGAATCAGAATACCTCGAGCGCGTAGCGACAACTTCAGCGGAATATTTCGATGAATTAGATGCAGCAACGTTGCATCAACCTGGCGAGGCAGTCATGGCGATGTTGATGGGTCCGCCGCTAAAAGCGGCTAAAGCGTGGGCGTTAGGACTAGGCATCGCGGCCGTGCTAATCGCCGGATTTTTGGCAGTAATCGGTGCGCGCAGTGAAATAGTTACTTTCGGTATTCTTGCGCTGGCGCTGGCCGCGCTGACGATCAGTGCGAACTCCGTGGTGACTCTGCAGCGTCTTGCGGCTGGGGTCGCAGAAAACCTATCGGTTGCGCTTGCGCCAGCAGTGCTTCGGGATCGCGAATTGCGTAATTATTTGGTGCGCCGGGTGCGCAATGACGCTTTTGCCCTGCTACTGACCGCCCTGCCCTTGCTGATAATTTGTCTGACTTTACTGGTTCTAGCCGGGCCAAGACCGCTATTGCACTGGACTAACGCTAGCGCTGCGCTGATTGGATTCGCAGCCTTTGCGGCAATCTATCCAGGGGTAGTTGCACTGATTTATTTAAGCTATCGCCCCAGTGAAGCAGTGCTTTGGTTGTTGGCGATGCTAACCAGCGCCACGCTGGTCATTGCTGTGCTAATGCTGCTTGGCCGTTGGCCAGTGACGACGATTTGGCTTACCTTTGTATTTTGTGTTCTGGTCGCGTGTGTGAATAATCTTCGCTATCAACCGATCCGGTTGGTGGATTTTTTGCGGGCTGAACAGTTGCGTCCGTCTCGGTTTTTTTGACCAAAACGCCATACCTATCTAAAGACAGGTATTTTCAAATCAGCGCACGCCCTAGCCTGTAGTCATTGCGATAACTACCGCAACCCATGACTAAGGAGCCGCCCTGATGAATACCCATTCCAGCCAAAATTACAATAATCCGCAGCAAGCGCATTTTTATGCGCTTTCTTCAGCACCAGCGGTTGCACCGCGCCCGCAATTGGCGCATGTCGTGCACTTAAGCGAAGGTACTTTGCTACTTGTGCGTGAGGGCACTGCCACGCACGGCTGGCGTGATCGCTTTCGGGCGCGTTTGCGTACCTGCGGCCCTTGGAATGAAATGCAGGTGCAGGATTATTTCCTGCTTACTTACGGCACCGATGCCCGCCGTTGGCCAATTTCTATGGCCAGCATTGCGCAAATCTTTGCCGCCGACCAGCTTGATCGCAGCATCGCGGTGGCACGCGACACACCGGAAGTACGGGCTTTTTTAAGCTAATACCTGCCCAAGCGCAGCATCCGAGGGATGTCGCAAAGAAGTCAGCCGCTCGGAACAAACCTATCTAACCCTCATCAATGGAGTTCACTCAAATGAACGTTTCTATTCGGCAGCGCATTGCGCAAAAATCGCTTTTGGCACTCGCCATTGCGCTCGGCGCATGCAGTAGCAACAACGACAATGACACTGTGGTTGCTGTGCCACCACCACCTGCGCCTAAAGCCTTTGCCAGCTTCGTCGATAAAACCAGCGGTTTAGGCATTCTGAGCGATGGCACGACAAGTTTTACCGATGCCACCGGCAAATTTGAATTTACTGTGGCGCGCGCCACTAGCTTTTTTATTGGCACCAGCGATAAACGTATCGAACTGGGTAGTACGGTTTTGCCGGCAAATTCAACCAGCGACTCCATCGTCACACCGCGCGATTTCCAAGGTGCAACGGAAAACGCTACATACAATATTCTGCGGCTGCTGCAAAGCTTAGATAAGGATCGAAATATTCGTAACGGCATTGAAGTAGATGCCGCGACCAATGCCAGTTTTGCCGCAGCGTTTCCCGCCAGCACGGCACTGAATGTGGGCCTGAGCGCTGCCGATTTTGAGAATCTTGCGCCGCTTAAAGCCGCTCTGCTTAGTCTGAATCGCCCCCTTATTTCGCAAGTGCAGGCACAAGCGAATTTTTCTTTAAATTTTGCGCAGCCACGTTCCGCGTCACTACTTTTAACGTCCGATGATCGCAAGCTAGTCGTCGCGAATCGGCAAAAGGCAAGCGTTTCGGTGATCGAAGTGCGCAACGCTGCGGGTGCGGATACGCAAACGTTGTTGGCGGAAGTAGCGGTCGGACGTGAGCCCCGCTTTGTCGCGATTGCGCCGGATAATTCGCGCGCTTATGTGACCAGCGCGATTGACGGCAGCTTAAGCGCGATTGATTTGCGGCCTGCGGTGCCGGTGTTGCTGGGCAGCCCCATTGACGTCGGCCTGGAACCTCGCGGCATCGCGGTGTCACCGACTGGGCGCTATGCCGCGATAGCCAACAGCACGCTAGGTTCCGTGGCGCTGGTGGATTTGGCAACGTTTACC
>JAYVAQ010000095.1:0-5598 GCA_043750875.1 Rhodanobacteraceae bacterium | reverse complement strand
TTGGCTCGACAGCGCTTTGACGCGCGCGCTCAGCGACTGCAGGAACGTGCGCAGGAACAGGCAGCAAAAATTGAGGCAAAGCGCTTGGCTTTGCGTCTGGGCAGCTAATCTTTGGCAGCTAGTTTGGAATTACTTCGCAGCTAAGCGCACCGCGCCATCTAAGCGAATCGTGCTGCCGTTTAAATATCGATTTTTGAGAATAAAATTGACTGTCTCGGCGAATTCTTCTGGCGTGCCTAGCCGCTGTGGGAAGGGCACCGATGCATTCAAGTTGGTGCGAACCTCATCGGGCATGGAATCTACCATCGGTGTCCAAAATACCCCCGGTGCTACAGTCATGACACGAATGCCGAAACGGCCGAACTCACGCGCCATCGGCAAGGTCATGGCAACTACGCCGCCTTTGGACGCCGAATAAGCTGCTTGACCAATTTGGCCTTCGTAGGCAGCAACTGATGCCGTGTTAATAATCACGCCGCGCTCGCCGTCTAGACCTGGCGCGTTGCTTTGCATCAAATTTGCAGCGGCTTTAGCGACATTGAAACTACCGACTAAATTCACACGAATTGTGGTTTCAAACTGGCTCAGCGGCATCGGCCCATTTTTACCCAGCACGCGCCCGGCACCTAAAATTCCCGCACAGCTGATCGCGGCATTCAAACCGCCCATAATTATTTGTGCACTTGCAACGTTTGCTAATACGCCAGCTTCATCTGTGACGTCGGTTTTAATAAAGTTAACGCCCAAATTCGCGGCGACCTGTGCACCTTTGTCTTCTTGAACATCAAAAAGTACGACTTTACCGCCCGCCGCGATAATGGCTTGCGCACAGGCAAATCCCAAACCCGAAGCGCCGCCGGTGATAACTGCACGCACGTCTTTTAAGTCCATAGTGACACCTGATAGATCTACAAAGTCTTCTAGGATAGTGCGAGATCCGCCAGCTTGAAAGCCAAAAGCACGCATTTTTGCTTTGAAATCGAACTATTTACGGCTGATTATTGCCATTTGCGCTTCAAGAGCAGGCACCGGTCCAAATTGTAGGATCGCCGCCTTTAGGATTTGCTCTGGCGCTATTCTTGCGAGTGGTTTTTCTGAAATTTCGGCAATCTTACGTTCAAGACTTAGCATTTTCGCTAAGCGTAAAGCACGCACTGGTGCATTACCGCGGCGGAGAATGCGCCGTTCTAGCGCTGGAATACTTATGCCAAGAATATTCCAAGCACTGCGATACCCGCTTATGTTGACGAATGCTTGCGCAAGCCCAGCGTAGCTACGTGTGCTTGCCGCACTGTCAGCACGTTGCTCTATCTTCAAAACCAGGTCGAAAATTTCCACCGCTTCAGCATCTTGGCCCAGGCCTAAAAGCGCTTCCCCTTGGGCCGTACGTGCCAAAGTGTCCGAAGCCACCACTTGCGGCGCGTCCTGCAATATCGAAAATGCGGACGCGAACGCCGACACAGCGATCAGAGCTTCCGCGTGTTTTCTCAGAACTCGGGTTTTTGCTTCTGGCTTCAAATGAATCCAATTGACTAGCAGCTGAGTCGCTGATAGCGAAGGGCCTGCGCTCACCAAATGTTGACTGAGCTTTAATGCTCGCTCGGTAATTTCAAACGCCGTCAAGCTAGGTGAACTCCGCCTAAGTGCACTCAACGCTTGTGTGATCAGAGCAATCGCAGCAACTGGTTGCAAGTCACGCGCGGCAATTTCTGCCTGCTGCAGCAAGCGATCAACTTCATAAAGGCTTAAGCGTTCGATAGAAAACGCATCTTCTATGCCGGTTGAATCAGTGGGCGCGGCGTAACCTGCAGGAAGCTCAGGCTCGGAAGGTGTGCGGTCAACAAATGCCATGGTATCGACCGCCAAATCACGAATGATGGGGATCGTGTGCGCAAAGCTTCTCACCGCCCATAAGTCCGACACCATGGCGCTCAATTCACCGTCAAAATTGTCGCGCATTGCGATTACCAGCATGCCTCTCACTTTTGCGATCACGCCAGTGCGTAGTTCATTCATGCGCGTTAAAAGTCGGCGAAGTTCTGCATCACTTGAGCGCTGAAGTGCGAGCCACAGCATGCCATGCTGAAATGTTTCAAACGCATGGAAGGCAGCTTCGGTGAGTGAAGTGTTTTGAGCTATTATTACTTCCAAATGCACAGGTGGTTGCAAAATAACCAGTTGAGTTTGTAGTGACTCAACTAGCCGATCTAGCCCGGCGGGGCTGTCGCAAAAGACAAATCCTAACTGAAAGGATTCGCCGCCAAGCTGCGCGCGGGTCAAAAGCTCGGCTTGAAGTTCACTCACTTTCATTATTTGGCCGTTGCTCAGCTAGAAATCACATCGACCAACAACGGGTGTACGTCATACCAATCATCGCCGTTGCGATAATTCATAACAAACTTGCCGTTCAAAAGTCGGGCCAATTCAAGAATGTCCGAATGCGCCTCAAGCGCCGCGTCTTTGTTGCTATGAATCTTGCTCAGCCAAGTTCGCACGTCAATAGAAATCGGCAGCATCTGATTGCGTGCATCACTAAGCACAGCGCTAATCATGCTTTGATCCACCGCCTGCGTGCCGTTATTTTTACTGACCGCTTTTACTGCAGCACTGCGCAAAAGCATAAAGTAGCCACGCAGATCGCCCCCCGATGCAAGCGCTAGTTCGGCAACCTTAGCGCTATCAATTAAGTCAAAAAGGTTAGGAATGCGCAGTCGCGCAATGTCAATTAAAATCTGCAAGCGATCTGAGTCGACATCGCCATTTTTTCGACGCACTCTAATGCTCGGAAGAAACTTCCAACTATCCGCTCGCAACGCTGCCCCAGTCGCAGCGGCTAACCAAGGATGCACGACGGCAATAGTGCTAACGCCCCTAAAGCGTAGCTTGTCGGCGTGCTGTGAAAACATCATCGTAACGCTGTCGGCAACTTCACGAGTATTGTTGAATTGCCCAATCACTCGATCTAAGGAGTCCATAATCCAGACAACCTTACCGCCTTTTTCGGCCGCTAGATCACTGATGTACATCTCGACTTGCTGCCAGACTGAATCGATACGGCTTTGCAGCTGATCAAATAAGAGTTGGCGAAAGTTTGGGCTGCGCTTCAACTCGAAATCAAGCTTAGTTTTAAATAGTCCCAAATTGGCCTCAGCTTGAAAGCCTTTGATTTTGATTTCGGTTTTAAAAAACTGTGCCAGCCCACTCAAAAAGCGCTTTGTTGCATTCGAGTTGTCCAATTGGCTCGCCAACGCGCTGGCTGCGGAAAGCAAAAAACCGGGAATGTCGAGTGGCTCAGTGGTGTTAAGAATATTGTCCAAATCGGTGAGCCAAACCTCGAAACCATCCGCCTCAAGTTGCTGTTTCAGTCTGAGCAACTCGGAACTTTTGCCACTACTGCGTTGACCAGACAAAAGATGCAGTGCGCCGGCATCGTTGGCAGTGAATTTGATTGAGGTGGCGAGCTCAGAGATAGGGTCTGAGTCCATATGGTATCGCTCAAGCTTGGAAAAATAGTCCAAGTAGACCGGGTCGTTCGGCCCTACGGGCGACTCCAGTTTCAAAGCTTGAAACATTTTTTGGAATTCTGATTGTGTAGGCATAACGTTTTCCATATTTGTAGGCGAGTCGTATTCATTCGGCACGTCAAGGTGCATCCGCCAAATTGTCGAAGTTTTTGGAGCAATTGCGTGCGGTTACTTAGTTTGCTCATTCGGCACAGATTAGTGAGCAAACAAAATAGATTCCGACGATTCGCCATGAAAACATAGGCGCAAAATAATAAGGTATCAAAGTAGACGACTCAGCGGCGGATTTCAGCTCGGAATTAAGGTTGATTCTGAAGAAAGCCGAGCATGTGCTGGTAGTCAGTCAAATCGAAGCTGGGCCCGAGCGATTCAATCGCAAAGCTGTTGCGCATTTCAGATAGGGCGGCAAGTGAGCGTAGTTTCAGGGGCGCAGAATTATTTTCAGCCATCACAAACATGCCAGCGCCACTGTCGCCTGGGTTGGTAAAAAGTGAGAAGCGCACAAGCGGCGGAAGTTCCACCCCGCAATGGCCATAGCCACGATTTGTGATCGCTTTACCGCGCCGAGTTTCCCCATAAAGGCCACGTAGGGGATAGCCGATTTTGACGATCGCCTGGCCTAGCACCTGCGCTTGGCAATCCGCGAGCGTTTGCGGGTTTTCGGAAAATCGTAGCAGCGGCCAAACGTGTGAGCCTCGAACGTTTGATTTCAACGCAACAATCGCCCAATCATGCCGGGTGCGTGCTTCGAACTGTGCTTGGGTAGTGGCATCGCGCGTCGGCAGTGGCGCTTTGCCGACATTCCAGCCACCGCGCTCACTAAGCCAAACTTTTGTGCTGATGTAAACGCCTAGCGGAGAAGGTTCCTTTGCCAAATAAGAGTCTCCACCCGGTACCGCGCGATACGCTTCGCACAATGCCCCTGCCTCGTCAGCCACCACGTGCGCCGCAGTCAGAACAATTGTCGGTGCCATCAATACCCCGCTGCCGCGCCCGCCCATGGCTGATTCACAACGATGCGCACTAAAGCGTACAGCGGCGTTGAGGAATGCCGTAGGCGGGATCAATGCTTGTGCCTGTTCCCGACGAATTAGCGATAAATTTTGCCCAAGCAGCTCGCCAGCGTGTTGGCTTTTGTTCTCATTAAAATTAGTTTCAGGCGGGTTGCGTGGTTTTAGCCCACTCAATGGCGGCGCGCCTTCTGGTGCAACTAGAATTGCGCCTTCAATGACGGGTTCACTTGCCAGCTCCGATGAAAAAAATTCCTCGCGGTTTTGCGCGCGCCAAGCTTTGCGCATTTGCTTAGTTTGTGCCTCGGAAAGTGCCGCTGGCTCGGGAAAATCCCGCAACGTACACCTTCCAATTTCCGAATCCAGCACTTCTCGCCACATCCAAACGGATCTAGCAGCGACGTTAAAACGCAGATTTGCGGCCAGCACCGGGCGTGAATCAAGCTCCGGTACTACGTAGCGACAACTTAAGGCGTAAGCGGCTGGTGAGATCGCGAGCGTGCCGAATAGAACGCATTTGAGTAGCTTGTCAGGCAAAACGAACTTCATTGCGCCGCTTTTTCTTTCATTTCATGCGCAACCGCGTGGCCTAGCCAACCTTCAATCAGTTTGTGCATGCCGTAAATAACCGGCGTCATCAAAATCGCTATCACGACTTTATAGAGATAATTCACGCTACCAATTGCGAAAAAGCGATCCAGCGGCCATTGCTGCGGCCCAAGCACGAACATAATGTAAAGCACCACAAAGGTGTCGATACCTTGCGAAATCAAGGTTGAACCCGTGGCGCGCAACCAGACCCAGCGCTCGCCGGTGCGTCGGCGAATCCAGTGGAAAATCCGCACGTCAATCAGCTGGCCCAATAAAAATGCGGTGATCGAGCCACCGATTGCCCACATGCCTTGACCAAAAAGTGCGGCAAACGCGGCCTGCTGATCCGGCACGCCTTGCGCCTGCATCGCCCCTGGCCACCATCCTGCGGGCGCTAAGTGAATCGCAAGATAGGCAAAAGCAAAAGCATAAAAAATTAGGCCGGTCGTTAACCAAGAGATGAGCCGCACGCC
>JAYVAQ010000094.1:0-3666 GCA_043750875.1 Rhodanobacteraceae bacterium | reverse complement strand
GCAGTTGCTGTCTTGTAAGCAACCAACCGCACCAAGTTCGACCAAAGCGACAGTTCCAAGCACCATTCTAGCGCTCTATACTCGTGGGCTTCACTTCGCTCTCGCATGCCGCCAAATATGAGTATCCAAGATCAAATTGCCACCTCCCAGCTTTCCGGCGGCAACGCTGCATTCGTTGAGGAACTCTATGAGGCGTTTTTGGCTGACCCGAATTCAGTGGGCGCGAATTGGCGCAGCTATTTCAGCGCGCTCGGCGGCAGTAATGATGTGGCACACACGCCGGTTTTGGCGCGCATCGCCGCCATTGGCAAGTTAAATGGCAATTTTGCGGCGGCAAAAGCGGCACCCGTAGCATCAGGCGGTATGAGCGAAGCGCAGGCGGCCAAGCAGGCGTCGGTGCTACGTGCGATCAACAGCCACCGCACGCGGGGGCATTTGCGTGCCAACATTGATCCGCTCGGCATGATGGTGCAGCCCGACGTGCCAGATTTGGCGATGCAATATCACGGTTTTACTCCTGCCGATTTAGATTCGGAGTTTGATGCGCCCATTTTGGTGGGTAAAACCCGGCGCAAACTCGGGGACACACTAGCGATGCTAAAAGCGGCGTACTTGGGTTCGATTGGTGCGGAATTCATGCACATTCCCGACTACGATCAGCGCCGTTGGTTTCAAGAGCGTTTGGAAGGCAACGCCGGGCAATACGGCTTCGATGCCGCCAAGAAAAAACGCATTTTGCAGCGCCTGAGCGCCGCCGAGGGCTTAGAGCGCTATTTGCACACCAAATATGTCGGGCAAAAGCGCTTTTCTTTGGAAGGCGGCGACAGCATGATTCCTTTGATGGATGAGCTGGTCCAGCGCGCGGGTGCTGCGGGCGTGAAAGACGTCGTGGTCGGCATGGCGCATCGCGGGCGCTTGAATGTGTTGATCAATACCGTCGGCAAGCCACCAAAATCGCTTTTTGATGCCTTTGAAGGCAAACACGATCATATTGACGACCCGGCGTATTCGGGTGATGTGAAATATCACCTGGGTTTTTCCTCGGATGTGAAGACGGCAGGCGGCACTGTGCACGTCGCGCTAGGCTTTAATCCATCGCATTTGGAAATTATTAATCCGGTGGTGACCGGCTCCGTGCGCGCACGCCAGATTCGTCGCGGTGATACCGAACGCGCAATCGTGGTGCCGATTTTGATCCACGGCGATGCCGCGTTTGCTGGCCAAGGTGTGGTGCCGGAATTGCTCAATATGTCGCAAGCGCGCGGCTATGCCGTCGGCGGCACGATACATGTCGTGATCAATAATCAAGTCGGCTTTACCACCAGCAAAGTGGAAGATGCGCGCAGCACTTTCTATTGCACCGATGTCGCAAAAATGATTAATGCACCGGTATTGCACGTCAATGGCGATGACCCAGAAGCGGTGGTTTTTTGCGCGCAATTGGCGTTTGACTATCGGCAAAAATTCAAGCGCGATGTCGTGATCGATTTGGTTTGCTATCGCCGCCACGGCCACAACGAGGCGGACGAACCGGCGGCAACGCAGCCGATGATGTATCAGCACATCCGCGCGCACAAAACCACGCGAGATCTTTACGCCAGCGCGTTGACGCACGCGGGCGTGATCAGCGCGAATGATGCGGTGGCAATGCAAGATGAGTATCGCGCCGCGCTAGAAAAAGGCGCACCGGTCGCACCTGAGCTGACTACGCCGGACGAAGATGGCAAAGCCACCGATTGGCGGCCTTATGTGGGCGGGGATTTGATGCAAGAGGTCAACACCGGCGGCGATATCGCGACCTTGACTGAGCTTTCGCGCGCGCTGAACACTTTGCCGAATGATCTGACGCTGCATGCGCGCGTTGCCAAGGTCTATGAAGATCGCGCCAAGATGACCGAGGGCACGCTGCGGATGGATTGGGGTTTTGCCGAAACACTGGCGTACGCGACGTTGTTGAAAGAAGGCTTTGAACTAAGAATCAGCGGCCAAGATGCCGGGCGCGGCACCTTTTTCCATCGCCACGCCGTGTTGCACGATCAGCCGACCGGCAACACGTATTTGCCGCTGGCAGGAATCGCTGGCGAAAACAAAGTCGCCATTATCGACTCGGTTTTGAGCGAAGAAGCGGTGATGGGCTATGAGTATGGCTACGCCACCGCCGAGCCACGCACGCTCGTTATCTGGGAAGCGCAGTTCGGCGATTTCTGCAATGGCGCGCAGGTGGTGATCGACCAATTCCTAAGCTCCGGCGAAGCCAAATGGGGCCGGGGTTGCGGCTTGGTGCTATTTTTACCGCATGGTTTTGAAGGTCAAGGCCCAGAGCACTCCTCGGCGCGGCTTGAGCGTTTTTTACAGCTTTGCGCGCTCAATAATATGCAGGTCTGCACACCGACATCGCCCGCGCAAATGTTTCACATGCTGCGCCGACAAATCCTGCGCAACGTGCGCAAGCCGTTGGTGGTCATGACGCCGAAATCGATGCTGCGCAACAAATTGTCCACCAGCAGCATGGCGGATTTGGCCGGTGGCAAGTTCTTTAATGTGATCGGCGACAGCAACAGCAAAAACCAGTTCACCACCAACCGCGTGGTGCTGTGCGCGGGCAAGGTTTATTACGATTTGATCGAAGCTGCGGAAAAGCGCGGCTTGAGCAATGTCGCGATTGTGCGCGTAGAGCAACTGTATCCGTTTCCACGCATGGAAGTGACCGCGGAACTGGCGCGCTTTCCGAACGCCATTGATGTGATCTGGTGTCAAGAAGAACCGCTCAACCAAGGCGCGTGGTTCCAAATCCGCCACCATATTGAAGCGTGTTTGCAACCGCAGCACAAACTGCGCTACGCCGGCCGAGATCGCTCTGCTGCACCTGCATGCGGGCATATTGATCAGCATATTGCGCAACAAACTGCGCTCGTCGACACCGCACTTGGTGTTGCTGCCGGTGGCGGAGCGGCTTAGTAATGTCCTCTAACGAATTCAGCACACATGACCGCCTAATTTTTGCTCTTGATGTCGAAACCCGGGCGCAAGCCATGGCTTGGGTCGAGCGCTTAGGTGATGCAGTAAGTTTTTACAAAGTCGGCATGGAGCTACTCACCAGCGGCGAGTATTTCGACGTAATCGCTGAGCTCGCTGATCGCGGCAAGAAAGTCTTCGTTGATTTAAAGTTTTTCGACGTGCCGGCCACGGTGGCAGCCGCCGTCAAAGGCTTGCGTAGACACCAAGCGACCTTTTGTACGATCCATGGCAATGACGCGATGATGCGCGCCGCCGTTGAGGTCAAGGGCGATTTGAAAGTGTTGGCGGTGACCGCGCTTACCAGCCTAGATCAACGTGATCTGACTGACTTGGGCTTTCAATGTGATGCCAAAGCGCTGGTTGAATCGCGCGCCAAAGCAGCATTAGCGTGCGGTGTCGATGGCGTCGTCTCTAGCGGCTTAGAAGCAAGCGCCATTCGCGCTGCGTGTGGTGAAAAGCTGCTGATAATCTGTCCCGGCATTCGTCCAGTCGCGAATATCGAAACCGTGGCGGATGACCAGAAGCGCACCGTCGATGTCGCTGAAGCCTTTGCGCTGGGCGCGGATTTCATCGTAGTCGGTCGCCCGATCCGAAATGCACTGGATCCAAAAGCGGCGGCAATGGCGATGCAACAGACAATTACCAGTC
>JAYVAQ010000093.1:0-17075 GCA_043750875.1 Rhodanobacteraceae bacterium | reverse complement strand
TCAAATTTTCCAAGTCCGGGAATGGTGATCATATTTCCTGCTGGCACTGTATTGGCAATTAACCCATTAGCATACAAATCAACTAATTCTTCGTAATGTATTAAATCACCACCGATACCAATGCGTACCATTTCATCCGAAAAAACAAATAGCGTGGTTAAAATGTATTTATTATCGACGATTTTGACAATAGAAAAGGGGTCGCCACATACTTCCGAACCAGTTATTTTATCAACATAGTATGCCTTCCGATTGGACATGCCCATTTTTGCGTGTCTTACGCCATTCACTAATTCCTCATCCGACCCATGCATATCCAACAGGCCGCTTAATTTTGGATTTAGTTCCTTGATTACTGAAGTAACTGCAGTCATAAAATCTTTACTTGATTTTATCCAGATGCCACGGCTCTTCTTTGCATATCCAAAGTTAAATACGGAAATTGCTTGGTCTTGAGCAGCTACAACGGCCACCCAATTTGTGCTTAGCTTCCTTGCGAACAGCTTTAAATCAACGAAACCCCAGCAATCAATTGCTCCGTCTTCATAAACATCAACGGTCGCCAGATGGGCCTGCACATTATTTATAAAAACTGAAATTGAACGGCCATAAACTTTTTGCGAGCTTGCAGTTCGGAAAATAGGCCATATTTCAAATGGTTCTGAATTAAATTTAGAGAATGGCCACATAATTAATATTATTCCCTAGAGATCGTTTCAAAAAAGCAATATATACTGCTTTGTTCTTAATGTGTGGGTAACAGCGTAGGGGCCTCACTCAATCCTCAAACCCAACCCACTCTTGACCTCCGCCAGCACCACATAACTGGTAAATCGGGCGACGTTGTCGTTGCTCAGCAGCGCGTCGCGGGTGAACTGCTCATAGGCGGCCATGCTGGAGGCGCGCACTACTAAAATAAAATCGGTCAGCCCGGTGCTATACCAACACTGTTGCACGTTGGGCTGCGCGCGCATGGCGGCTTTGAATGCGTCAATGTGGGCTAAGGATTCCCGTTCGATATCCACATGCACAATCACCGTTATCGGCAAGCCGACCGCGTTCGGATCGATCTGGGCGATCTCGTGTGCGATCACGCCGATTTCGCGCAGGCGCTTGATACGGCGTTGCACGGCGGCAGCAGAAAGCCCCACCGCCTCACCGATCACGAAGGCGGGCACGCGCGTATCGGACTGATAACGCGCCAAAATCTTGCGGTCTAGGACATCAAGCGTGCCTGGTACAGGCTCAGTTAATTTGGCCATTCGTCCCCTCCACTACAAGAAAGCGCAAATTATGCGGCTTGGCCGCATCCAATGGCGCGAAAATGCCGCCGAACGCCTCTTAGTTGCGTGGAAACTACAACTTCGCCTTAAAAGGAATCGCACGCAAATGATTGATCATCTGGAATTAATGACCCGCAAATTGGACGAATGCGTGGTGTTTTATCGCGATGTTTTGGGCCCACTTGGCTATGTGTTGCAAGTCGATGAGCGCGCCAAAGGCTTTGGCGATGGCGTTACGCTGGATTTTTTTCTTATTGAAGGCGAGCCATCAACGCATGTGCATTACGCTTTCGGCGCGCGTAACCGCGCTACGGTAGATCGCGTCTATGAGGCCGCGCGCCTAGCTGGCCACGCACTTGATCGCGCACCGACGCTGGCGCCGCATATCCACGCGAACTATTACGCCGGCTATTTACGCGACCCGGAGGGCCGCTTGGTTGAGGTGGTTTGCCATTTGCCGGAATAAATGCCGGAATAAACCGCGAATTTTGCTACGCCCAAACCTGCACCCCAGGCGCGTCACTTAAATCTTCGCGCGCCTGCACCACGCAGAAGCGGTGCCCGGTCGGCGCTTGCAGCACCCACCAGCGCAGGCCTTGTTTGACGCGCGTAGCGCCCAAACGTTCTAAGCGCTGCACCTCGGCCTCGACATTGTCGGTTTCCAAATCCAGATGCACGCGGCTAGCGTGATCGACCTGCTGCACTTCAATGCTCAAATTATGCGCGCTGCCATCGAGCCGTTCGTAGTTCGGGCCATCCGGCCCAAGCACCGCCAGCCCTAATGCTGCGCCCCAAAACTGCGCGGCGGGCTTTAGCGCCTCGGGGGAATCGAGTTGGCAATCAATAATAAAACCGGCGAGTCGACTTCGGTGCATGGGCTTACTGCGCGGTGGAGTTGCGCCTAAGCTTAGCGCACCGCTGGCTAAACCCGAATCAATGCCGCTTGAATGTCATCAATGGGAAAGCCGGTTAAATCCTTATGCAGCTCCTCAACAATGCGACTGGCGACTTCTTTGTGATAGTGCTTACGCAGCTCACCGAGCGTGCGCGGCGGTGCCACGATCACCAGTGTTTTGAAGTCGCCGTTAAGAGCGCGGTCACGCAATATATCTGCGGCCTCGGCCGCGAAGCGATCCTCCTGCAGCTGATGAAAGTCCGTCTCCGCCATCGCGCTGCGGCGGTTGCCGACACTGGCAAAACTGCGTCCTGGCACGTCCGTACCTTGCTCGCGGGTCGGCGGATTATCCTGTTCCTGATGCGCTTCCAGATGCAAATCCATCTGCGCTTCATCGCCATGGTTGCGCAAAAACAGCATTTTTCGACCGTCCGCGACGAGTACAAGGGTATTGTTAGCTAGCTTCATGATGATCCTTAGAAATGGGGATGAACTGACAGGCTTATTTTCTTGGCATTGATCCCTGCCGTCCGTGCGATAGCCAACGCTTTAGTCAGTGGCCGAATTGCAATACGCTACGATTCGGCGTCCGAAGTGCGACGCAATACTTCTGCTTCCAACTGCAGCCCCGCCGTCTGCAAGCTCGCCGATTTGAAAAGGGAAACCCAGGATGTTGTCCAAAAATAGGATCCCTCTTGCAGTCAAACTACTCTTTACTGCGTTCATGGCGGTGCTGATTCCGTTTTACCTAAAAGAATACGGTGCCACCAATTTTCTTTATTTTTGCGATGTCGCGCTTTTTTTTACGCTGGCCGCAGTCTGGACTGAAAAACCGATCTTGGCGGCAATGCCGGCTGTTGGAATTTTGCTGCCGCAAGCGCTGTGGTGCGTCGATTTTATCGGCACCGCAATGAATTTACCGGTCAATGGCATGACCGCTTATATGTTTGACACCAACATCCCGGCATTCGCGCGATCACTGTCTTTTTTCCACTTCTGGCTGCCGGTTTTGCTGGTGTATTTGGTTTACAAACTTGGCTATGACCGGCGTGCATTTAAATATTGGACGATTCTGGCCTGGGCATTATTGTTAATTTGTTATCTATTTATGCCCGCTCCGCCAGCGCCAAACAGCGCCACGCCCGTCAATATCAATTACGTGTTCGGTATGAACGATAAGGCTGCACAAAGCTATATGCACCCGCTTGCTTGGCTGGCGATGTTGATGGCGTTGCTGCCGGTTTTACTTTACTTGCCTACACATTTTGTATTGCAGCGGTTGTTTCCCGAACGGCTGACACGTGCAGAAACTGGATCATTGGCTGAAACCAATCCCGCGCTTTGACACACTTTGGCTTAATGTTTTGCCAAGGCAAAACAACACCGCAAATCGCATGTGTTAATCTCGCGCCGCAATCGGGAGAGACTGCTAACGTCAGCTCCAGGCAGCGCCGAAGGAGCAACCGCCCCGGAAACTCTCAGGCAAAAGGACCGCTTGCAGCCCATGTGCACGTTTTTCGACGTGCGCTTGGAAAAAACTCTGGAAAATTGCGCGTTTAACCACGCGCGTGCCGACGGGATAACGCTCTCAGGCAACGCAGACAGAGGGGGCATGACCAATATGCAGTATCGCTTCGCGAAACATTCGCTTTGTAAGACTGCGCAACTCATGCCCAACCCTGGATTTTTATGCCTACCCACTCGCAATACACACCTGCGGCATTTGATTTTGCTGCGCGCCACATTGGCCCTGCGCCTTTTGAAGTCGACCAAATGCTGGAAACGATCGGTGCTAGTTCCCTGGAAGCGTTGATGCAAGAAACCGTTCCCAATGATATTCGCCCCGAGCACCCGCTTTCCAAATATATCGGTGCGCCGCTGTCGGAAGTGGAAGCGATCGCGAAAATGCGGGCGCTGGCAGATCAAAATCAGGTGTTTACTTCCTTGATTGGCCAAGGCTATTACGGCACACATCTGCCGTTTGTTATTCAGCGCAATATTCTGGAAAACCCAGCTTGGTACACCGCCTACACGCCGTACCAGCCGGAAATTTCGCAGGGCCGTTTGGAAGCGCTGTTGAATTACCAAACCATGATCGTGGAGCTGACCGGTTTGGACGTATCGAACGCGTCTTTGCTGGATGAAGCCACCGCAGGTGCGGAAGCAATGGCGGTGGCGAAACGTGTCGGTAAATCCGCCTCGAACACATTTTTCGTTGACGAAAATTGCCACGTTCAAACGATTGCGGTGATGCGCCAGCGCGCCGAACCGTTGGGCTGGAGCTTGATCGTCGGTAACCCGCACACCGACTTGGACGCCAGTAAAGTTTTTGGCGCGATTTTTCAGTATCCAGGCACTGATGGCGAAATACGTGATTTTCGTCCGGCGATTGCAGCACTGAAAGCGGCCGGCGCGATTTCCATTATGGCCGCCGATTTGCTCGCTTTGGTGGTGCTGACGCCGCCCGGCGCGTTGGGCGCGGATATCGCGATTGGTTGCACGCAGCGCTTTGGCGTGCCGATGGGTTTTGGCGGCCCACACGCTGCCTACATGGCAGTAAAAGACGCACACAAACGCGCGATTCCGGGGCGCTTGATTGGCGTCAGTATTGATTCTGCGGGCAAGCCTGCGTATCGCTTGAGCCTGCAAACGCGCGAGCAGCACATACGTCGTGAAAAAGCCACGTCTAACATCTGCACCGCACAAGTTTTGCTGGCGGTAATCGCCTCTATGTATGCGGTTTATCACGGCCCAGACGGCTTGCATAAAATTGCAACGGATGTGCATCAGCGCACCGCGGTGTTGGCGGCTGGGCTGCAAAAATTGGGCGTCGTGATCGAAAACGCCAGTTATTTCGACACGCTGACGCTGAATGTTGGCGTGAAGCGCGCCGATCTAATTGCGGCGGCAGCGGCGCACAGAATCAATTTCCGTTTGATTGATGACGCCCGTATCGGCATTTCGCTGGATGAAACCAGCACGCCCGCGTTAGTTGAAACGTTGTTTACCATTTTCGGTGGCACGCTGAAATATAGCGAGCTTGCAGCCCCGGCTGCGATTCCAAGCGCACTCAAGCGCGATGGCGCGTGCTTACGCCATCCGGTATTTCAAACGCACCACTCCGAAACCGAATTACTGCGCTATATGCGCAAGCTTTCAGATCGCGATTTGGCATTGGATCGCGCGATGATTCCGCTCGGTTCTTGCACGATGAAGCTCAACGCCACCGCCGAAATGATGCCAGTGACCTGGCCTGAATTTGGCGCGCTGCATCCGTTTGCGCCCGCAGCGCAAACCCGCGGCTATCAGCAGCTGTTTGACGAGCTTAGCCAATGGCTTATCGACATCACCGGTTATGAAGCAATTAGCTTGCAGCCTAATTCAGGTGCGCAAGGCGAATATGCCGGGCTGTTGGCGATTCGCGGCTACCACCTCAGCCGTGGCGAGGGCCATCGCAAGATTTGCCTGATTCCACAGTCTGCGCACGGCACCAACCCAGCGTCGGCGCACATGGTTGGCATGGATGTGGTGGTAGTCAACTGCGACGCTGAGGGCAATGTCGACTTGGCAGATTTGACGACGAAAGCCGAGCTGCACAGTAAGAATCTAGCCGCGCTGATGGTGACTTATCCGTCCACGCACGGTGTATTTGAAGAAGAAATTCGTGCGATTTGCGATTTGACCCACAAACATGGCGGCCAGGTTTATATGGATGGCGCGAACATGAATGCGCAAGTCGGCGTATCGCGCCCGGGCGATTTCGGTGCCGACGTAAGTCACTTAAATCTACACAAAACTTTTTGCATTCCGCACGGCGGCGGCGGCCCGGGCATGGGCCCGATTGGCGTAAAAGCGCACCTTGCGCCGTTTTTGTGTGGGCATCCAATGCTGGATGGCGGCAAGCCAAGCTCGGCAGATGCCAAGGGTATTTATGTTGGGCCGGTGTCCGCCGCGCCGTTTGGCTCGGCCAGTATTTTGCCGATTTCTTACGCCTATATTTTGATGATGGGCGGCGATGGTTTGACGCGCGCCACCCAGGTCGCAATCTTAAGTGCCAACTACATTGCCAAGCGCTTAGAGCCGCACTTTCCGCTGCTGTATAAAAACCACAACGGCCGCGTCGCGCACGAATGTATTTTGGACCCGCGCGCGATGAAAGATAAGTATGGCGTGTCGGTGGATGATATTGCCAAGCGCTTAATCGACTTCGGCTTCCATGCGCCGACGATGAGTTTCCCGGTGGTGGGAACGCTGATGGTGGAGCCGACCGAGTCCGAAGCAAAAATCGAGATTGATCGCTTTTGCGATGCGATGATCCAAATTCGCCATGAAATTGACGATGTCGCCAACGGCCGCTTTTCCATTGAGGAAAGCCCTTTGCGACATGCGCCACACACGGTATTTGATTTGGCGAAAGACGATTGGAATCGTAAATACAGCCGATCCGAAGGCTGCTTTCCAAAAGGCTCAACCGTGCAGGATAAGTATTGGAGTCCAGTGGGGCGCGTTGATAACGTCTATGGCGATAAGAATTTGGTGTGCTCGTGCCCGAGCCCAGATAGTTATCGCGAGGAAGGCTAAATGCCTTCGTGCTGCGCAGCAGGGGTGAGTTACTCCAGCTGCGCAGCCGTATTTGTCAGTTCTTATGCGATTGGGCTTTGATCGAAATGCAGCGATTCGCGACTGCTAACGTGCTTTCGCGGTGCGAGATCAGCAAAATAGTCTTCTTGCCAGCGAGCGCACGGATGGTTTCAACAATTTCGCGCTCGGTTTCCTCATCGAGCGCGCTGGTGGCTTCATCAAGCACCAAAAACTCGCGGTCATGATAAAGCGCGCGCGCAATGGAAACGCGTTGGCGTTGACCACCCGAAAAACGCACGCCGCGCTCGCCAAGTTTAGTATCCAAGCCATTTGGCAACTCACGCAATAGTTGCCCTAGTTGCGCATCTTCCAAGGCCATGCGCACTTTGGCATCGTCGATTTCAGCGTCTGCCACGCCCAGCGCCACGTTGCGTCGTAAAGTGTCATCAATCAAATACGATTGCTGCGGGATATACGCGACCATGAATTGCCAATCACGATGCGCACCGCGTAAGTCTTTTCCGTTCACCAATACCCGACCGGCCGTTGGATCTAAAAAGCCGAGAAGCAAATCCGCAAGCGTACTTTTTCCTGCTCCTGACGGACCGACCAAACCCACCGTTTCGCCCGCGTTGATCTCGAAACTCAAATTTTCAAATACAGCGTTTCGATCAGCTGAGTAAGCGAAAGCGATCGCTTCGGCGCTGAGCTTTTGGAAGCGTTGTACCGGCACAGCATTGGGAACTTTTGGCAGTGGCCGAACCTCGTTCACTTGGTCAGCGAATGACTTTTCTGGAGATGGCATTGCTGCTTTTTCAAGCGCTAAATCTCTGGCAAGCACGCCGACGACAAAGCGGTTGCTACGCATTTGATTCATGCCGCTCAACAAGGCTGTGGAAGCCGGCATCAATCTGACTGCAGCAGCGCCAATCAAACCAAGCAAGGGCAGGAGCGCCGCACCAGAAGCGCCATCCATTCGGCTAAAAAACACCAGCGCAACCAAAAACACGATCATCGCCAGTTCAACCGCATGACGTGGCACCAAATTGATCACCGCCAAGTGCGCGCTCGCGTCCACCAACCCGCGCCCGGCTTTAGAAAGTCGCGCCAAAAAATAGGCTTCACAACCGAGAATTCTCACTTCACGCAAACCGCCTATGGCCTGATTTGCCGAATGCATTACCTCAGCCGTCATCGCGGCGGTGGACTGATTTAGCTTTGCGGCGCGGTGGCGCGTGTAGAACAAGACAATAATAAATACTATGCTGAGCACAACCAGCAACAGTATCAACGCAATGATATTTGCCAGCGCAATTAAGGTTCCGAGCGCAACAAACACCATGCTGTCAGAGATCAGTCGCAATCCAGAGCCGACAAAACCGCCAGCAAACGCCTGGGTATACCAAACCAGCCGGTTCGCAAGCTCGGTACTGGAATTATCGAGGTGAAAGCGATACGGACGATGCTGATAAGCGCTTAGCAGACGCGTCATCAGTTCGGCGCGAATAGATTCGGTCATTCGGGTAATGGTGCCCTGCAGCTGAAACGTTGCGAGCGCTTTGCCAGTAAAAACGACGATCAGCGCAATTCCCAGCGTTCCCACCGGGTCTGCACCCAAAAGATTTAGCAGCCAATCTGGAAAAAGCGCCATTGCGGCGTCTTTGCCCATCAACAAACTTACGAAGGGCGCAACTAAAGCCACAGCAAGCAGATCTAAAGCGGCAGAAAAAAGCATGAATAGCACAATCAACGGTGCTCTTTTCAGGCTACTACCCCCAACAAAAAATAGCTCCGCTTTTAAAACGCGTAGGCGAGCTAGCATTTTCGGCCCGTGTCGATCAGTGCATTGTCAATGCAAGTAGTTAATTTCATAATTCTGCGAAACCTAAAAGCAGCGCGGATGCTAGCGCAACTGCAGGATGCTACTTTGGAAATCATCTGCACTGCAAAATGTCGAAGATCCGCCTGCGCAAAAATAGTGAAGCGATCTCAGCACGCCTCGACTGAAATACGTGATTGCTTCAATGCGCTCGCGAGCGCTAGGAAATGCAGCGCTCGAAAGTGCCTGGGCGAAATTCAAGCCGCGTCAAAAATGGCCTGTGGAATATCCATCAAGGATCCCGCACCGGCACGAATTTGGGCCGCGTGCATCAAGGTACGTGGCAAAACGCGCTCGAAGTAGAACTTCACGCTGGCCAATTTTGCGACCTTGAATTCTTCACTAATGCCCGTGCTGGAGCGATCCAATGCTTCCAATTCGCGAGTCAAAAAATACGCCAAAGTGATGTAGCCGGAATAAAACAAGTAATCCACCGCCGCCGCGCCCAATTCTTCGGGGTTTTTCTGGGTTGCTGCGATAATCTCGTTTGTTAACGCGCTCCACTCGTCCACGATTTTGGCTAACTGGGCAAGGTATGGCCCGGCCACGGGATGCGCGGCGTGCGCGCCGATAAACGCGCCGATTTCGCTCAAGAAATGGCGCATGCCCACACCCTGCAAGGCCATGATTTTGCGGCCCAATAGATCCAAGGCTTGAATTTGTGTGGTGCCCTCATAAATCGTGGTGATACGGGCATCGCGCGCGAATTGTTCTAAGCCCCATTCCTTAATGTAGCCGTGACCACCCAGGATTTGCATACCGTGATAAGTACATTCAACCGCTGCTTCAGTCAGCAGTGCTTTGGTGATAGGGACTAGGAAGCTCAGCAACTCATCGGCTTTTTTGCGCGCGTCAGCTTCTGGGTGGCGCGTGCTTAAATCGACCAACAGCCCGGCGTAATAACACAGCACACGGCCGCCTTCAGCCATCACTTTTTGGGTCATCAACATACGCCGCACGTCCGGGTGCACGGTGATTGGGTCAGCGGGTTTATCGGGACGTTTGGGCCCGGAAAGGGAGCGCATTTGCAAACGCTCACTGGCGTAGGCGGCGGAGGACTGATAGCTGATTTCAATTAAGCCCAACCCTTGCACGCCCACGCCTAAGCGCGCGGCATTCATCATGGTAAACATTGCCAGCAAGCCACGATTTGGCTGGCCGATCAAATAGCCTTCAGCAGCATCGAAATTCATCACGCAAGTGGCCGAGCCTTTCAGCCCCATTTTGTGCTCGATACTACCCGGCGCGACGGTGTTTCTGACTCCCATCTCGCCTTCGCGGCTGACCTTAAACTTAGGCACGATAAACAAGCTAATGCCCTTGGTACCGCTTGGTGCATCGGGTAGCCGCGCTAGCACTAAGTGAATGATATTGCTGCTCAAATCATGATCACCGGCGGTGATGAAAATCTTTTGCCCGCTCAAAGCAAAGGTGCCATCGCTATTGGGCTCGGCCTTGGTTTTGAGCATGCCTAAATCGCTGCCGCTGTGCGGCTCGGTCAAACACATCGTGCCAGTCCACTCCCCGGAAAGCATTTTGGTAACAAACACTTCCCGCTGCCACTCTTCACCATGATGCATAAACGCATCAACCGCGCCTAAGCTCAGCAATGGATAAGTACCCCACGCCACATTGCAGCTTTCAATCATTTCTTTTATGACGTAACCAAGCCCCTCCGGCTGGCCCTGACCACCGTATTTTGGATCACCGCATAAACCTAGCCAGCCAGCGTCCACATAGGCGCGGAACGCATCTTTAAAACACTGTGGCAAAGTCACGCTTTGCGAAGCTTTGTCGAAAATTGCGCCTTCGGTGTCACCAATTTGATTGGTCGGCAAAAGTACTTGCTCATTGAACTTCGCCGCTTCCTCCAAAACTTGATCAATTAATTCACGATTGGTATCGCTGAACTCAGGAATTTGCTGGAAGACTTTCTCTGCCTCCAGCACGTCATGCAGCACGAAACGAATATCGGTCATGGGAACGCTATATTTCATGGTGTTTTTCCTTTTGGATTTATTGAATGACGTGATTAAGCGCTAGAAGATTCATCGTTTAGCGCCAGAATCCTGGTTTTCCAGGTGTAGGGTTGAGTTTTCCGTCATAGTTAAATTCAAACACCCTTGAAGGCTTGCTCGAAGTGACAGTGCCAGCGATGGAATAGCCAAATGCCTGATCACCATTAAGTAACTTCAAAGCCTCCGGGGCCAACACCAGGGTGATCGTGGTGCTTTCTGGGCTGTCCATAGGTACGAATAGATCCAACGGCACCACCGCTTCGGCGACGACTTCTTTGCTGCGCCCATCGGTAGTGCTCAAGCGATAGTTAAGCTCGCTGAAGGTCATCTCGACATTACTGAAATTGTGCAGCAGCACGCGCGCCGTTACTTTTCCGGGCTTGACTTGGATTTCTTGGATCAATACCTGCGGCACGCTGAGCACCTTCGTGCGGTTGTAGCAGCTGGAAAGCGCAAAACAGACGGAAATAACGCACGCGGCATAGAAAAAATTCCGTATCAGCGTGCCGTGACGCATTCGCTTGACTGCACTCAACATGGGCAAATTCCTTTTGAAAAAATCATTATCGAATAGCTGCTATGCGGCGCGCCAGCGAATCTAGCGCAAGTAGTAACAGCATACTTAGCCCTAAAGCTACCAGTAAAGTTGTGAAGTGAAAGCTAAGCGCATCCTGGGTGCCAGAATAAAGCATTGCCCCTAGACTGGGCCGCGCCTGCGTATCTAGGCCGATAAAGCCTAAAAGCATTTGCGCTCGGATACAGCTGCCCAGAATCAGCAGCGCTAACGCGGCAAGAACATGCCGCACATTCGGCAGTAAATGCCGCCAAGCACGAATAAAAACAGGCGTTCCGACTAGTTCTGCCGCGTCCATGAAGGGGGCATTGACGGTCTGGGACGTTGCCACGCGCAAAGCGCGCGCCGCACTTGGCCAAAACAACGCCGCAAATAACATGGCGGTGCCAATCTGTGCCTGTTGAATCAGCAACGCTAACAGCACCAAGATTAGATAGCTTGGCAAGCCTTCGAAGAGATCACAAGCAAAGCAAATGCTTTGATCCAAGGCACTATGCAAGCGCCACCCTGCACAAACCCCCGCTGCCACGCCCACGGCAAAACCGAGCAGCGCGCCGGGCACTACGCCCACAAATAGCGCCAGTAACGCCTGACAACTGTGTGCCAGTAAATCTTGCCCTAACGCGTTTGTGCCCAATGGATGTGCAAAACTGGGCGCTGAATAGGCGCTGCCAGTCGCCAGCCAAGCGCTGCCAATGACGCCGAGCGCGGTCAATACCGCCAGCAACAACGCAGCGAATAACACCAATACTGGCCAGCCGCGAACTAAGCGCATCATGCTAAAACCTGAGACGCGCACAATCATCTCATCGTCGTCAGTGCGAAGCTCGATTCTATTCACGACAAACTCACGTGTGGATTGCCTAAGCGCGGATCGTTTAAGCGCGCCAGCGCATCCCCCACTGCCATACATGCAGATAGCGCCAAGGCACTGGTGATTGCGATCGCGACCAGCACCGGCGCATCGGTCGCCAATGCCGCATTGACACCGGTGCGGCCAATGCCGGGCACGGCATAGACCAGCTCTACAACGACACTTCCACCGATCACCTGCATTGGCACGCTAGAGCCCAGTCGGGATAGTAGGCCGCTAACACTCGGACGCACACCGGCGAGCGTCAGCCGCCAGCCGCGCAGCCCCAAACTGCGTGCGGCAAGGATGGTGCGGCTGCGCTCAGGCGTGTTAATTAACGCCCGATAGTAGGAAAATTGCGCGCCAAAAAGCGCCAGAACCAGCCCAAGTGTGGGGGCGGCGACCGAGCGAAAATAGGCCGCAACGGAATCCAAAACCAACCCAAATGCTGCGAAATACGACACGCCTTCAGCGCCATCAATACCTGGGGCAAAAGTATTGAACCAAGTAGCGCTCAGCAACCACTGTGCCAATAAGGCGCAAATTAATACACCAGTTGCGGTTGAAAACTGGCTGAAAAATGCCGGCCAATGCGCGTCGTAGCGGCTTTTAAGCGCACAGGCTAACGCCAGCGCATGCGCCAACAATGTGCCGGGTAGGGTTAAAAAAAGACTTAAGTAAAGAGCGTTTGCGATCAGCGGGCCAACCGGTACTTGGTTCACCCAAGAGTTGCCGAAATCACCTCGGGCATAGTTTGCCAGCAACTCGAAATACGCCGCCAGGAGCGGCTTGTTCGCGCCATGCGCGTCTAAAAACAATGAGACCGTCAGTGTCTCGGCATGCCGACTGAGTAGCGTGGCGGAGGGTGCAGGCAGCAAAAATCGCAAGCATGCAAACGCGATCAGGCCCGAGACTAGGCCAACACTAAGGGTGCGCACAATCGGTGCGACGAATGAAATTAGGGGTTTAAACACAGGCAGCGATTTCAGCACGCTTGCGCACTGAAAGCGAATAGCGATGCTTTACATTTCCGGCAAAGCACAACAACCTAGACTTGGAAATCCTCACATTTAGCCAAGCTCATGCCTGAGTCAATCGCCACACCCCGTACCGGGCCATTGTTTTGGTTTAGTAAAACATTCAGACCAAACTTGTCTGGCTTACGCGGGCGCTTTTTACTGCTGATGATCACGATTATTCTAGGCGTAGGCAGCCTTGCGGCATTTGGTTTTTTCCAAGTCGCCAGTCAAATAATCAACAACCGCGCAATCGCGTGGTTGCAGTTGAGTCGCTGTAAACGCGGCTAATGCCGAGCGCTAGTCCATGCTAAATAACGACCAAAACGCCAGCATATCGCGTAATTTCGGGATTGATGTGATGCGCGGCATCGCCATCTTGCTGGTCGTAATTCATCATTTGGCGCTACCGTTTCGCCTGCCTCTGGCACCCAGTTACCTGGGCGAGCTGCTCAGTCGGCGCATCACCAACAGCTTAAGCTTCAACGGCTATGAGGCTGTATTCGTCTTTTTCGTGCTATCTGGATTTTTGATTGCGCGACGGGCAATACAACAATTTGGCGCGTTGGAAAAAATTGAATGGCGAGTGTTTTATCGTCAGCGTGCCAGCCGGATCGTGCCGCTCTTGCTGTGTTTACTTACTACGCTGTGCGTGCTGCACGCTTTGGGCGTGCCCGGATTTGTCGTACACGAACACGGGCAAACACTAGGGCGCGCGCTGTTTTCCGCACTGGGCCTTCACCTTAACTGGTATGAAGGCCAGACCAGTTGGCTACCGGCGTCGTGGGACGTACTGTGGTCGTTATCGATTGAGGAAGTGTTTTATTTGGCCTTTCCGGTGCTGTGTCTGACGTTGCCGCGCCCTTTGCTGGTACTAGCTTTAGCAGCACTGGCACTCTCGCTACCAAGCACTCGGGCGGCACTGGCAGGCAATGAAATTTGGCAGGAGAAAGCCTATTTGCCCGGCATGTCGGCGATTGCGTTTGGTGTGCTTACGGCGATGCCGCCCGCCAAGTTTAGGCCCAGCCGGGCCTTCGCATTAAGTCTGCTTGCACTAGGCGTCTTCGGCCTGTTCGGTGTTTTTGTTTTCGGCGGTGAAGTTTGGCGGGCTATCGGCAACGGCAGTATGTTGTTGTTATGCGTCTGTACCGCACAGTGTGTATACGCCTGCGATGCGCTGAATTTTGCGCCGGTGCGCGGCTTACGCTGGCTGGCTGGAATGGGACGTTTGAGTTACGAGATCTATCTTAGCCACATGTTCATCGTCTTGCCGGTAACCGCACTGTTTTTAAAGCTATTCGAAGGCGATCTATTCTGGACATTCGCCGCATACCCGCCGACCGTATTGGCCTGTGTGTGGCTGGGCAAAGCCTGCGAACGCTGTATCAGTAAACCTGCAGCGCGCTGGGTTTTACGTGGTACCAGTAATCGTTCCGAAGCAACGACTTGAGCAGAAACGTTCCACGTGGAACGTTTCTGCTAGAAAACTTTATCGACGCAGATTTCTGACTTTAGCGCTAAAAACTTATTAATAATCAGATGCAAAGCTTCGACTGAGCTTCGCATCGTCGCCAACTTATTTTCAATGCTGCGCAAATAGTCACCGATCTAAGTAAGCGCGTAGATTGAAAATACCTGTGGTTTGCGAAACTGCTTTTTGGCGGTCAAAACCAGCGTCACCAAAATACCGACGACACCTATTGGCAACGACATCAGCAAATACAAAACACCTGCGAATCCAGCTTTATAAGACGCAAAAGCAACACTAGGAAGTAGCGCCAAATTCAACACGAACGAATCATGGCGCGACTTAGAACGCATCAAACATCCAAATTCGCTACCTTCAGCGCATTCTCTTCAATAAATACGCGACGGGGTTCGACTTCTTCGCCCATCAGCATGCCAAACATTTGATCGGCGGCAATTGCGTCTTCAATACGTACATGCAGTAAGCGGCGGGTGTCTGGATTGACCGTGGTGTCCCACAGCTGATCCGCGTTCATTTCGCCCAAGCCTTTGAAGCGGCCGATTTCACGGTTGCGCTGTGCTTGTTCTAATAGCCAGGTAAAGGCGGTTTTGAAGCTATCGACCGGCTCGGAGCGGCCGCCACGCATGGCGATGGCGCCGGCTTGAATTAGGCCGAATAGGTCTTTCGCCAAATCGCCAATCGGGCGGTAATCTGGGCTTAGAAAGAACGGCAAGGTCAATGTTTGGATCGAGCTTAGCCCGTGGTGGCGGCGCGTTAATGAAATTGCGCGAGGCGAAGCTGTGTCCTCTACATCCTCGCCAATCACATTGATCACATAGCGCGGCGCGTCTAGCGAGCCTTTTTCCAGGCGCTTGGCCAGGCTTTGCGCCCAAGCTTGCAATGTTGCGACATCGCTAAACGTCTCAGCCGTTACTGGCGCTAAATCGATCATCGCCTCTAACAGGCCGCGATCAAAACGTTGCGCCATGCGATCCAGATGTTTGGTGGCGGCATCGAAGCGCGTCATCAGGCTTTCCAGTGCCACGCCGCTAATCGGTGGCGCACCCTCGCCCGGTGCCAAGCCAGCGCCATCGACGGCGTTTGACACCAGATACGCCGCTAATGCGCCTTCGTCTTTCAGATAAATAATGTTTTTGCCTTGCGTCACTTTAAACAACGGCGGCTGCGCGATGTAAATATGGCCACGGCGCACAAGTTCAGGCATCTGACGATAGAAAAACGTCAGGAGCAGCGTGCGAATGTGCGAGCCATCGATGTCGGCATCGGTCATGATAATAATGCGGTGGTAGCGCAGTTTATCGATGTTGAACTCGTCGTTACCAATGCCGCAGCCGAGTGCGGTGATCAGCGTGCCGACTTCTTGGCTGCTGATAATTTTGTCGAAACGTGCGCGCTCGACGTTCAAAATTTTGCCCTTGAGCGGCAAGATCGCTTGGTTTTTGCGATTGCGGCCCTGCTTGGCGGAGCCGCCTGCGGAGTCTCCTTCGACTAGGAATAACTCAGACAGCGCAGGATCTTTCTCTTGGCAATCGGCCAACTTGCCGGGCAAGCCAGCAATATCCAGCGCGCCTTTACGGCGGGTTAAATCGCGCGCTTTGCGTGCGGCCTCGCGGGCGCGTGCGGCTTCGATAATTTTCGCGCAGATCGCTTTGGCTTCGTTCGGATTTTCCTGCAAAAACTCAGACAACTTCGCGCCGACCGCGGTTTCTACTGCCGGTTTGACTTCGGAGCTAACCAGTTTGTCTTTGGTTTGGCTGCTGAACTTTGGATCCGGGACTTTCACGCTCAAAACCGCAATTAGTCCCTCGCGGCTGTCATCACCAGACAAGTCCAACTTTTCCTTTTTGAGCAAGCCGCTGGCGTCGAGAAAATTATTCATCGTTCGCGTCATTGCCGCGCGAAAACCCGCTAAGTGCGAACCGCCATCCTTCTGCGGAATATTGTTGGTAAAGCAATACACGCCTTCTTGATAAGCGTCGGTCCAGCGCATCGCAACGTCCACCACAATGCCACCCTCCGCTTTGGAGGAGAAACTAATGATGTGTGGATGTAGCGGAGTTTTTGCCACCGACAAATATTCGACGAAGCTCTTGATGCCGCCTTCATATTGAAATACGTCGTGATTTGCCGCGTCGCGCTCGTCGATCAGCTCGATGCGCAGGCCGGAATTCAAAAACGCCAGCTCGCGCAAACGGCGCTGCAAAATCACGTAATGAAATTCAACGTCCGTGAAAATCTCGGTGCTAGGCAAAAACCGCACGGTGGTGCCACGTCGCTCGGTTTTGCCGATCTCGGTCACCGGTGCTTGCGGCACACCCAAATGGTAGTTTTGCACCCACTGCGCGCCATCGCGATAAATCGTCAGTTCGAGCAAGCTAGAAAGTGCATTCACCACCGACACGCCGACACCGTGTAAGCCGCCCGATACTTTGTAGGAATTATCGTCGAACTTGCCGCCTGCGTGCAGCACGGTCATCACCACTTCGG
>JAYVAQ010000092.1:0-4396 GCA_043750875.1 Rhodanobacteraceae bacterium | reverse complement strand
GGCGATTTTGCTGGTGCTGATTCCGATGATTGAAGCGCAGGTGAGCAAGCTGATTGACAAGCTGCCAAGCTATCTGGATACCGTTCGCTTTCGCTTATTGCCTTGGCTAAACCAACGCTTTGGCATCAGTACCGATTTATTGGATGTCGATAAAATCGTCGCACTACTGCGCGCGCATTGGCAAAGTGCCGGCGGCGTTGCGACCACGGTACTGGCAACGGTTGGCAAAAGTGGCTTGGCGCTGCTGGGTTGGGTGGTCAATTTAACCCTAATACCGGTGCTGCTTTTCTATTTTCTGCGTGACTGGGACACCATAGTTGCTCGCGTACGCGAACTGCTACCACGTCATTTGGAACCCGCAATTTCTGAACTTGCACGCCAGAGCGATGAAGTTCTGGGCGCATTTTTGCGCGGCCAATTGTCGGTGATGGCAGCCCTGGGCACGATTTACACCACCGGCCTAATGTTTGTCGGGCTAGATTTAGCATTGTTGATCGGCATGGGCGCGGGTTTGGTTAGCTTCATTCCGTATTTGGGCGGCATTGTCGGCGTGGGTGGCGGCCTACTAGCGGCATATTTGCAATTCCATGATTGGCAACATCCGGTTGCGGTGTTAGTGGTGTTTATGATCGGCCAAGGCCTGGAAGGCATGGTGCTGACGCCATGGCTGGTGGGCGATAAAATTGGCATGCACCCGGTCGCAGTTATTTTTGCCATTCTTGCAGGCGGTCAACTTTTTGGCTTTTTGGGCGTACTGCTGGCGCTGCCTACGGCTGCGATAGTGATGGTGCTATTGCGCTATTTGCACGCACGCTATAAATCTAGCGAGCTTTACGTGGGTTCTGCCGAGCCTGAGTCAGTGCCTGAAGCGGTGCCCGACGTTTCAACTTCGGTTAGGAATTGATACGGTCGGAACATGTTTGAAGCATTCACTGAAAGAACCGTTCGCCCTGAGCATGTCGAAGGGCAGAGAGTTACAGTTCCTAACGAAGCTGTTTTGCGCCACGACTTCTGCCCCAAGTTATGACGCAACTTCCGTTAAACCTTCGTTGGGCGCCCGAGTACGACCTTGACGCGTTTTTTTTTGCGGACCCCGCACTGCCTGAGCTCTTAAAAAGTGTGCTGCACAGCAGCAGCCATCAGGCATTGATATTGGTAGGCCCGGCAAGCTCTGGCAAAAGCTATCTATTGCGCGCGCTAGCCGCAGAACGCCAGAACAGCCACGTCAGCGAACATGCAACAGATGCGCGCGCCGAAACCTCATTCAAGAAAGGCGGCGCAGTTTTTGTCGACAATCTAGACGCCGCTGCAGGCAACGCGGCGGCAGAAGAATGGTTGTTCCATGACTTCAACCGCGCTGTCGATGCGGGCGTTCCTTGGATTGCTTCAGCGCGTGAGGCACCGGCAAATTTAGCCATCCTGTTGCCAGATCTGCGTTCGCGCCTGATGCAAGCGACCTTGATTCGCCTGCCCGCACTCAGTGACCCGGAAATCCGCCACGCGATGTTGCGCAAACAAGCGGCGGGCATGGGCGTGGCACTGGAAGAAGGCGTTTTGAACTATTTGGAAACCCACGTCACCCGGGATTTAGCGAAACTATCGCAATGGCTCAAGCGCTTAAACAACTACAGTTTGAGCCGCGGCCGAAAAATTACCGCAGCTGCCGTGCGCGAATTGCTCAAGCTGGATGCAGCGGCTTAATGCAGAATTTAATCCCTGCTTCCAGCGCAACCAGTGTAGCGTTGACGCTAGCAAAATACTTTAGGCAATTGTTTGCTGATATCAGCATTTCCGCGCTAATTGCCGGTTTTATCGTGGTTTTAGTAGGCTTTACTAGCACAATTGCAATTGTCTTTCAAGCCGCACTGGCGCTAGGCGCAACTCAGGCAGAGCTCAACTCGTGGGTGTGGGCGCTTGGCATCGGCATGGGCAGTTCGTGTATCGCGCTATCGTTGTATTACAAAAAGCCAATCGTTACGGCTTGGTCAACGCCGGGTGCTGCGCTTATTGCGACGACGCAGGGCATCAACTTATCGGAGGCCACCGGTGCATTTCTGCTGTGCGCGGTATTGATTACCATTGCCGGGTTGAGCGGCGCATTTGAGCGGCTGATGCAGCGCATCCCGATGGCATTGGCGAGCGCGATGCTCGCTGGGCTGTTGCTGCGCTTTGGCATTGGTGCCTTCGCTGCGTTAAAAACAGCGCCTGGCATGGTGATGGTGATGCTGACAGCGCATCTGCTCGGCCGCCGCTATTGGGCGCGATACAGCGTACTGGGTGTGCTGGCGTGTGGGGTGGTCTATGCCTATTCTGCGGGTAGCTTGGAGGTTGACGCGTTCAACTTTGCATTGACGCAATCGATGTGGGCCTTACCGATCTGGACCACGCCTAGCTTTACTTTGGCTAGCATGATCAGCCTAGCGCTACCGCTGTTTATCGTTACCATGACCTCGCAAAATGCGCCCGGCGTAGCTGCGATTCGCACGGCGGGATACGACAGCGCTGATTCCCCAGCACCCATCTCACCGATCATCGCCACAACCGGCGGCTTGACGCTGATCCTGGCGCCGTTTGGCGCGTTCGCATTGAATCTTGCCGCAATTACCGCCGCGATCGCGATGAGCTCAGAGGCACACCCCGACCCCAAGCGCCGCTACATCGCGGGCGTATCCGCGGGCATTATTTATCTATTGACCGGGCTATTTGGTGCCGTGATCGGCGCGCTATTCGCGGCATTTCCAGCGCCAATGATTGCGGCGTTGGCCGGGATGGCATTGCTGGGCACCATTGGCAACTCGCTCGCAATTGCGGTTGCCGATGAAGGCGCACGTGAAGCCGCACTGATAGCATTTTTAATCACCGCCTCAGGGCTGACGCTGTACGGCATTGGCAGCGCGTTTTGGGGGCTGGTGGGCGGCTTGGTCGCGCTGGCGGTGTTGCGTAAAAAAGAGCTACCGATAGCGCAAACGCCCATATCAGCCACTGAAGATAAAGCGGCGATCACAAAATAGTCCGGTAGGTATTTCTACTCAATTTTGGCCAATAAACCGCTAGATATTCCCAACGCTTTTAAAGGAGGACCATGAAATTTGTCTACACATGTCGAGGGGCTATGCATGCGAACACACAAAGGTTAGTCAACTGTTAAACGGCGCCTTTGAGAACAAGAATACTGCCCAGCCAACGACTGACCAACTAGAAAGGCCTAGTTACCCTTCTTCTACTACCAATGCGTTCCGAGCAGTGCTTCAATAGCCGCGCGGCAAAACCTTAGGATCACGTTCAAGGCGGAAAACAACAAACAAAATGGCCGCGCCCGCTCGCTTGCCGTGGATGTGATGTTGGGTGCGGCAGCGGTGCTGATTTCGGCAATCTCGGTCGCGGTAGCGATTAGCGCGAACAAAACGCAAGAGCGACTGTTGGCGGCAAGTACGTGGCCAAATTTAAGTTCTGGCACCAGCAATTTGAATGACGCACTGGAACAGGAAATCTCGTTTGAATTGAGCAATTCTGGCGTCGGCCCGGCGCGCGTTCGTTGGTCGCAATTGCGCTACAAAGACAAAGAATTTACCGATTTTAACGCGCTGCTGGCAGCGTGCTGCAAACCGCCAGCAGAACAAGAACAACAGTCGGTAAGCACGATTACCTCGTCAATTAATCCAGTGCTTAAAGCCGGTGAAACCGTGAAAATTCTGCGGCTGAGGAAGCAAGGAAATCCAGATTGGCTTTGGCAGCAAGCTAACATTGAGCGCAATCAGGTTTCGATCAAAGTGTGCTATTGCTCGGTGTTAGCGCCAGTGATGTTTAACCCCCCTCGTGCCAGTTTAATTTGACCCCCTGGCAGGCATCGTTGGATCTTTTCAAAGGATCCTCAATGCTCGAACAGGAGAAGGTTGCCGCTGCTCAACGCTGAGCTCAATCGTTGGCTAACCGAAGTCGCCAACGTGCGCATTCACCGGCACACCAAAGCGCGGCCGGTGGATCGCCTGTTGGAAGAAGCCGCCAAATTATTGCCGTTGCCGCAGGCCAGTCAAGGAAAAACGGTGCGTGCACAGATTGCAGAAGCCGCCCTTAAAAACGCAGCCAGTGCGATTATCGTGCGCGAAGCAGCACCGCTGCAAAGGCCACTTGAAGGCTATCAGGCGATCCAAAATTTGGCTCAAATTCAGCTACAAAATCACGTCCAAAGTCAGCCTGAAGCGAGCCCGCCATGCAACTAAGCGAACTGGCGCATCAGCTTAAACTGGGCAACTTAAGTCACGCCGAATCGTTGGCGCAAATTGCTGCAAAGACCGAACAAAGCTATCTAAATTTCTTGATCGACGTGCTCAAAAGCGAGCTTGCAGCACGCACCCAACGCAGCCGCGATGTCTTGCTTCGCACAGCGGGTTTGCCG
>JAYVAQ010000091.1:0-2773 GCA_043750875.1 Rhodanobacteraceae bacterium | reverse complement strand
GTCAGTATTCCGCAAGATCGCGTGGTGCCGGCTGAATTAGCGCCGCGTGGCCTGGTGATTCAATACGTCGATATCCCAACAAGTAAATGATCCAACGATTCGTCATTGCGAACGCAGTGAAGCAATCTCGTCGATTAAAGCAGATTGCTTCGCTGTGCTCGCAATGACGATGTTCATGCCTTGGGGGCAGCCTCTTTCTTGCTGAAAATTTTCAATGACCCCGTTAAAGAACAGCCAGCGATTCGTCATTGCGAACGCAGTGAAGCAATCTCGTCGTTTAAAGCTAGATTGCTTCGCTGCGCTCGCAAAGACGAGCCGCATGGTTTCGGGGCAGCCGCTTAGTGGTTGAAACCTTAGAGCGGGGTGCGTCACTCATTGCGCGTCTAGCCGCGATCTGTGCCAGTGGCCTGCTGCTCGCCGCCTATGCGCATGGTTACTACGCCCTGGGATTTGTTGCGCTAGTACCGTGGTTAATCCAATTAGAACGCGCCCGCAGTTGGCGCGCCGCGCTATGCGATGGCGCGTTGATGAGCATGATTTACGTGTTGGCGGCATTTGCTTGGATGGGCGCGGCGATTGCTGCCTATACCGGCATGGGCCGTGCGACGGCTATCCTTTTACTTTGCCTTTTGGCACCACTTTGGCAGCCGCAGTTTTGGCTTTACGCGCTCAGCTTCGTGCTGACTCGAAAACAAGCCCTAATGATAAGCATATGGGTTGGCACCGCGATTTGGATTATCAGCGAGTGGCTGCTACCGAAAGCGCTGGGCGACACTCTGGCTTATGGTTTGGCACCTGCGCTTTGGTTACGTCAAGGCGCTGATGTCGCGGGCAGTGTCGGCTTGACCGCGCTGCTGCTGCTGGCCAACGCGACACTGGCCTTAGCATGGAATCGGCGACACGACGGTTGGCGCAGTGCGAGTGTGCTGGCACCTTTAACGATCGCGTTTCTGCTGCCAACTGCCATGGCTGCCTACGGGGCATTGCGTTTGCATGCGCTCGAAACCTATTTTGCCCAGCCAGCGCCAAGCTTGCGCGTGGCTATGCTGCAAACCAGCATGGTTGACTACGAGGCGCGCAGGCAGCAGCAGGGTAGTTATGCGGTGGTGCGTGAAGTGCTTGATCGCCACTTTGCGCTGTCGCAGGCGGCGATCGAACATCACGGTGCCGAGGCGCTGTTGTGGTCGGAGACGGTATATCCCACGCCTTATGGCCATCCTCGCAGCAATGAGGGCGCCGCCTTCGATCATGAGCTCAAAAGCTTCGTGGAAAGCTTGGGCGTGCCGGTGATTTTTGGTAGTTACGATGTCGACGAAAAAGGCGAATATAACGCCGCCGTTTTGCTCGACCCGCAGCGCGAACTCACCGCGCGCTATCGCAAAACTAGGCTGTTCCCGTTCACCGAGCAGATTCCCCGTGTTCTCGACTACCTTTGGCTACGTCGACTGCTGCCTTGGACCGGGAACTGGCAACAAGGCGATGGCGCGCGCGTTTTTCCCTTAAGCACCCGCGATGGGCGTGAGCTCAATGTGGTGCCGTTGATTTGCCTGGATGACGTGGATCCCATGCTTGCCATTGAAGGCGCGCGCTTGGGCGCGCAAGCCATTGTCGGGTTATCGAATGATTCGTGGTTTAGTCAATACCCGCAGGGCATGGAGCTGCATTTGGCGGTGGCGCGGTTTCGCAGTATTGAGACACGCTTGCCGCAGCTACGCGTTACCACCAACGGTTACACCGCTTTCATAGACCCCAGCGGCGAAGTACTGGCGCGCACGAAGATTGGTGACCAGTCTGTGCTTGCTGGCGTGGTGCCGATACGAGATGCGCCTATGAGCTTGGTCACGCGTTGGGGAACATGGCTGGGGCCGGCGGCGCTAGTTTCGTTGTTGATGCTTGCGCTGCTAGTTGCGCGCAAGCCTGTGCATCAGGGCCGAACGCCTGCGAAAGCGCCAGCAGAAACGCACGCGCCCGAGCTCGGTCTGCTTCCCAAACCCGCGCGTTGGGGCACCACAATGCTCAGAGCCATAGCCGCCCTGGGACTTTGCTATTTGGCGCTGTCGATGTTGCTGCGCGACGGTTGGCGGGTACATTCCACGCACCAAGTCTATGTCTACTTAGGGCTCGTGCTGCTGCCGCTATTGATAAGTTGGTTGGTTCTGCGCTGGCAAAATTACCGAGCTCACAGAAGAAGCCGCATACAAAGTCGATCCGCGTTTTTCGATCATGGCGCGATCAAATTTGGCGTATTCCCGTTGCTGATGGCACTCCCGGCATTTCGATTGCATCAAGTGATTAGTTTCGGCGGCACTTTTGGCGAATACTTCACCTTTGGCGCCCTCGCCTACGTGCAGGGATTGGCCATTTGGTGGGCTTCCTGGTCGCTTGGCCTAATGCTGTGGGCCGCATTTCTGCGTTTGGTTGGCGAAGTGTTTCTTGGGCTCGTCGCCTTGTGGCGCGCTGAACTTGCCCAGCGCTGGCGCGGTGATTTTGAGTGGCTGGCACGCCTGATGTTTTATCTACTGGTGCCGATTTGGTTTGCAGTTCGGGTGCTGGCGGACTAGTCAACGTTGGCATAGTGCCAGTGAAAACGTTTTCGGCCCTAACATTCCGCTCGCGGCCGCAGACTGTAGGTCCGCCTGTTAAAAAGCGGTTTTGCACATTTTTAATAGCGTCACTTCCGCTGCAATATATATTTCGCGAACCCGTCACACTCTGGCACTGAGCAGCAAAATAATACTTTTAAGTCAATGACTTATTATTTTGACTAAGTTTT
>JAYVAQ010000090.1:0-3742 GCA_043750875.1 Rhodanobacteraceae bacterium | reverse complement strand
AACGGTTAGCACGCTGATGAGCATAAATAGTCGACGCATTGTTATGAACCCCAGAAGTGAATGAAACTAAGCGTGGATGTCGGGTTTCATGTTCTATGTTAACCAAGCTGTTTCAGTATGTCGTTGGCAATCTTGAGCGCCAATCCATAGGCTTTTACATTCGGATTGGAAACTGCAAAGTAAAGGGCAAACAACGGCGCTCCTTTAGGATTGTTCCGATCTCCCCTCTGACGAAGCACCTTAGGTTCTGCAGTCCTGAAGAGACTTCTCAGACGCTGAGTTACGAACGCAAGCATCTGTTCAATGGTCGCACTACGCTCCTCGGTTAGCAGCCCAAACATATCGTCCTGGGGGGCTTGAGCATAGAACTCTTTGCGCCAACTGTCGGTACCTAGGACTCTCGTTAGAGCTGCTTGCTTGGAGGCATCAAGATCGTTGGCATTTCGCGTTGCTTGCCGAAATAGTCCCGCATAAGGAAAGAGATACCAGAGGTCAATTGCGTGCGTACGAGAGATGGCCTCCAGCGTTGACCAATCGAGTTCCATGCCGAATGGATCTAAAAACAGAACGGCACGGGAACGTTTCCAATCGGTACCATGGCAGATGTCTTTAATTACATCATTTGCATCGCTTTGAATAATTTGCACATTTCGCAAGGGAAAATTGGTGCGAAGTTGACGCAATGCGAGAGATTTCTTTGCATCAAGTTCAATGAAATAGTATTGGTCAAACGCGGGTGTGACTTCCAGTGCAAGCGTGGCGGAGCCAGCGACAGTCTTTGCGTCTGATCCCTTTAGGTCGCACCGACCTGTTCCTGCGAAGGCATCAATGTAGATAAGCTTCAGCTGCTTGTTTTTAAGGGCATTCGTGTACGCGACCAAATATTTTTGAAGCGTTTCAAGTTTGATCTGGGTCCAGATTCCGCCGAACGAATGTGAATCGTCAGCAGCTGAAATTGCCTCCATGTTTTTGTCCCCCTGGTAGACAGTCGATTATGCGCAATTTGATTGCAGTTTATTCGACGTAGGAGCCATTGTATCTTACGATGCCAGCGTGAAAGTACTTGCATGCCAGTCGCAATCCAGCGTAGAAAGCCCGTCGCACAGTTTGCGACGGACTTGTGCAACATGAGCTTTGATAGCTCGGGAGAACATGCCAATGGGTAAAGAAAGCAAAATCGAGTGGACGCATCACACCTTTAACCCATGGTGGGGCTGCATTCGCGTATCGCCTGCGTGCAAGTTTTGTTATGCCGATACCTGGGCTAAGCGCTTAGGCGCTGATTTATGGAGTGCTAAATCGGAGCGTCGCTTTTTCACAGACGCGCACTGGAATGAGCCGATTAAGTGGAATCGAGAAGCCGTAACCCAAGGTGTACGACGCCGCGTGTTTTGCGCATCGATGGCGGATGTGTTTGAAGATCGCCGCGAGCTTGATTTACCTCGTGAACGGCTGTGGCGCTTGATCGAAGCGACGCCGCAGCTCGATTGGTTGTTATTGACTAAACGTATTGAGCATGTGCGGACACTGGCACCCTGGAAGTCAAGTTGGCCAGCGAATATCTGGCTTGGAACCTCGACCGAAAATCAACACTGGCTTGAAAAGCGGGTTGATCACTTACTTGAACACGATGCGGCGGTCCGATTTGTCAGCGCGGAACCTTTGCTCGGTTCCATGAATATGTCTCGGTGGTTGCAACCGGTGGATTCGAGTATTCGCGGCATCAACTGGGTCATTGCCGGTGGCGAAAGCGGCCCTAAATCTCGGCTAATGAACCCGCTTTGGCCGGAACGGTTGCGGGACCAATGTCTCGCTGTGCGTGTGCCGTTTCACTTCAAGCAGTGGGGTCACTGGGCTCCGGAAGAATTGATCGAAGAAACGATTGCTGCACGCGCTGAAAGCATGGAAGTTCGTGGCGCAGGAGGATCCAGAATCCGCATGGTTAAAGTCGGGAAAGGTAAAGCGGGCCGAATTTTAGACGGCTCGACCTGGGATCAGTTTCCGGTCGCGTTCGCGTGACCGAAAAGAAATAGCACGAGCGGGCATTTTTAGGAATTATGTGCCCGCTTAAAGCGGATTGGCAAAACCGCTAAATTGGACTTCATGCTTGACTAAGCGTGGAATAGATACGGTTTGGTTTTGCTCAGACATGCGCAGCCCGGCAGCTCGTGGAAGCGCCAAGAATTACGCGCGCGCGTATCGTTCTATTCATTTGTTTTACTTTTTAAAGCCCATGAAAAAGCCCGACGATTAGGCCGGATCGTTGTTTCGTCGTTGCAGGCAATGAGCATGCTGCCGAGTCCGTCCTTGCTGGAACGCCAAAACATATTGGCTAAATGCGGGGCACCGTTTTGCCCGTCCAGCTGCGGTTTCTAGGTTCAATCGTGATTGGCGAACTTTAAGCAGGCGATGCCGCTTTAAGCTGGGATTGCAGCGCTGGGCACAATCACACTGGGCATTACTGCACTCGAAAGCAGTAGCGCTAGGCTGAGCGCAAGCGAACTGGTTTTGACCGTTTGTTGCACATGCACCACAATGTGATCGCTTACGCCGGTGACACCGACGAGCTGGCGCACCGCAGCGATTGCTGCGCGACGCTGATATTCCAATTCCAGCTCGCCGGTCAAAGTAATCAAGCCACTTTCGACTTGCACCCCAATCGGATTCGTGGGCGCAAACGACATCCAGCGCAAAACGTTTTCGGCGGCCAGCGCAATTTCAACATCGCTACGGTGGCTCAAACTCGGCTGCATCACACAAATATCGCTCGAAAAAGCCAAGACACCCGAAACCGTTTGCGCGATGCGTTCCACCGCCAATTTTTCCGCCAGGCTATCAATTTCACCCGTCAAGCTAAGCACGCCATCTTTGACATCCACGCAAACGTGTTTGGCATTAATGCCAGGACTATTTTCCAACTCAGCGAGTACGTCGGTTTGCAGCTGTGTGTCGGCTTTCATTTTAAGTCCAGTCTAATTGGCATTAACGGCCGCCCTTCAGAAGCGGCGCTTTCATAGCGATAACTTTGCGCGCTATAGCCGCGCCCTTCTGTGCGTTAGCAGGCCCAGATGTGGATTTTTTAGGGCACTAAAATTTCGCCCGCCGCCACTCGGCAAATTAGATCAAAATGACTCATTGACCATAAGGAAACACCGTGAGCACTAGCCCTCTAATTGATCGTCGACATCTAGATTTCACCCTGTACGAACTACTTGGCGTGCAGCGCTTGACTGCGTATCCACGTTTTGCTGAACACAGCCGCGATACTTTTGACTCAGCGATTGAGTTAGCACATCAAATTGCCGTGGAAAAATTCCTGCCGCACAACCGCAAGGGTGATTTGAACGAGCCGCATATGGTGGACGGTAAGGTCGTGCTGATTCCAGAAATCGCCGAGGCGATGGACGCCTTTAACGGTGCCGGATTTTGTGCGGCGCTTAGTGATTACGACCAGGGTGGGATGCAGCTACCGTTTGTGATCACGCAGGCCTGCGACTCTATGTTTTCCGCAGCGAATGCCGGCACGATTGCTTACCCGGCGTTGGCGCGCGCGGCGGCGAATTTGCTGGCTGTTTATGGCACTGAGCTGCAAAAACGCAACTACATGCTGCCGATCACCGAGGGCCGCTTTTACGGCACGATGTGCTTGTCCGAGCCGCAGGCGGGTTCGTCGTTATCAGATATCAAGACGCGCGCTGACATCCAGCCCGATGGCAGCTATCGCATCACTGGCGCGAAAATG
>JAYVAQ010000089.1:0-17026 GCA_043750875.1 Rhodanobacteraceae bacterium | reverse complement strand
GGAATCAAGACACGAAAAATAGCAATTCTTGCCGCGGATGGTGTTGACGCCAAGCAGCTCACCGCCATGCAGGTAGCACTTACTGCAGCGGGCGCTGTCAGTAAAATAATTGCGCCGCGCGGCGGTGTAATTAAGGCTGATGACGGGCGTGAATTTAAGGTTGATCACAGCCTAATGACGACCTCCTCGGTGCTTTTTGATGCGCTCTATTTGCCCGGCGGTGCGACCAGTGTGCAACGCCTTACGCTAGAGCCCGATGCACTGACATTCGTGCAAGAAACGTATAGACACTGCAAAACAATCGCTGCATCCGACGCTGCCGTGGTGCTGGTGCGCTCTTGTTTAACAATACCAACCAAATCTGACCCGGGCCTAATCCTGCAGCAAAAAGCAACGTCGAAAGTGACTGCGGAGGATTTTATTGCAGCCGTCGCACTGCACCGCCATTGGGCGCGCGAGCCGCTGTTACGGGTGCGAAACGCGGCCTAAAATTCGTCGTGTAATAACTGTGTGCGCAGCTTCAATTCTTGCCAGCTGCCGCTCGAATTTTTGCGCCTAACACTTGAAACTCAAGCATAGGGTTATCGTTAGGTGCATAACTTTTGGCGAAGATGGGTTCTGCGGCTCGCCACGCAGTTTGTGCCAATGCAATATCATGGGCACCGAGCGCTGCTTGCGCCAATAACGACTGCCCTTCCGCAATGCGAATTGCGACAAATTCAGCACTATGCAACTGATGAACACGGCTAGATTCGGAAAAGTAGCGCATCGCCTGCTCGAATCGCAGTTGCCGCATGGCGATCTTGCCAAGCTGACGAGTTAAATTTTCCCGATCTGACGGGCTCAGCTCCGAATCCCCAATCAGCGTGTCCATGCGTGCCAGATTCGCCTGCAAACGCGTGCGTTCACCATGTTTGCTCAAGGCGTTACTAATGGTGCCTAAGGCGTTTATGCCGGAACTGCTAGGCGCGCGATCAAGCAGGGCGTTGATCTGATCTGACAAAGTGGTCACTTGCGTAATCTGCGTGGGTGGATCGACGGTATTGGCAAGTAAACGCATCAGCTCAAACTGACGTGTAGTTTCAAGATTAGCTTCTTGCGCACTATTTAGCGCCAGCGCGACGATTTTTTGTGCTTCCGCCATGCGCCCAAGATTAATTAAGCCATTACCCACTTCTGCCAATGCCCGGGCACGAAATTCTGGTTGATTGGCAAATCGCAGCACGATCTGATGTGCGCTGGCAACTAAATAATCCCCCACGGTCGGCTCCTGCCCAACAAAGCTTTGCGGTGCTGCGACATTGAGCAAGCTCAATAATGCTTCGCTATTTTGCCGGGCTTGGCGCGCCTGCCACAGGGTCGCGATAACGCCGGTCACAGTCGCTAGCAAAGCTGCCAGCAGGGCAATACTTAGCATGCGATTACGCGAAATAAAACGATTCAGGCGATATGCCATGCGCGCCGGCATTGCCTTGACCGGTTCGTTCGCCAATAGGTGTTGCAAGTCATCATTCAATGCCTGCGCGCTGATGTAGCGCTGCTCGGGCTTGAGTGCCAGCGCCTGACGTAGCACTGCACGTACATCCAGCGGCACACTGCGCGCTGCCGCCAGCACATGTTCTTCCCGCACGGGCGCGCCAAATAAAAGCTCACTAAACACCAGGCCGAGCTGATAAATATCGGTGCTGATCGTGGTCGGTTCACCCAATAGTTGCTCCGGTGCGGCGTAGCGCACCGTCATTGGGGTTAAGCCGGTTTGCGTGGCGTAGCGCGACATGGGCGGATCGGTCTGCGCTTCGTCGGTGCTATCGAGAAATTTTCCGATGCCAAAATCCAGCAGCTTGACTTGGCCGCTTTGGGTAACCATTACATTCGCAGGTTTCAAATCACGATGAATCACCAGTTTTCGATGCGCTTCGACCAGGGCGCTGGCCATTTGCGCAATCAATACGATTTTTGCTGGCAGGCTGGGCGCGTGTGTCGCTACATACTCGTTTAGGCTTAGGCCCTCGACGTATTCCATTGCAAACCACGGCTGCCCTGCCAAAATGCCGCCGTCGATCAATCCGGCGATGTTGGCGTGCGTCAGCCGTGCCAAAATTTCGCGTTCCCGGGCAAAGCGCTGTAGCAGTGCGTTAGAAACAAACTCAGTGCGCGCTAGTTTCAGTGCTACCCGCTGCTTAAAACCGCCGCTGACACGCTCGGCCAAATAGACCTCTGCCATGCCGCCGCTGCCTAAATGGCGCACGATATTGAATGGCCCCAATTGCTTGCCCAACCAACGTGCGGGCGCATGTGGCGCCTCGAATACCGGCTCGGTGCTGCCAATTAGTGCCAGCAGAGCGGCTAATTGCGCAGCTGGCAAATTTTCACGCCAGCGCAGCAATTCCAGCGCGCGTTCGGCTTCTGCCATTTCTAGCCAGGCAAAATAGTGTGGCTTGAGCTCTTGAAAGTCGGCTGGCGTATTCATCGGGGCGGAGTTTAGCGCGTGCTTTGTGATTGATCGTCAACATCACCCGGCTCGCTTAGGTTTTGGCTTTTGCCTTGGAATCAAACTCTTGCCGATTTTCCGAATGGAAAATCTTGGTTAATAGCCGCCCAGCAAAGGGTAGGGATTAATTGCCTTGCCTTGCCACCAGTGTTTCTCAGGGCCAAGCGCGAACATTGCAAAGTGCAGATGCGGCGCGTCTGGGCTGGCGTTGCCGGTGCTGCCCACGTAGCCCAGCAGTTCGCCGCGCTGTATTTGCTTGCCTTCCACAATTCCTGGCGCGTAGCCATCCAGGTGTGCGTAGTAATAGGCATAAGTGTCAGTGGGATCAAACTGATACAACGTCAGCCCGCCGGGCTTGCTATCGAAGAGCTTGATGATGCGACCATTGTCCACCGCCACCACGGGTGTGCCCTTGGGGCTGGGAATATCGATCGCTTCATGCACGCGCCCGTCCGAACGCGCTTGCAAATAAGTGTCGCTAAGCTGCGCCGCACCGATGCCACGCACTGGTATGAGTAAACTCGCGCCGGGTGCCGGTTCCTGCGGCGGCACTTGCTCGGGTGAAATGATTTCGGCGGGAATCCCGCTGGATTCGTTTTCAGAGTCGCCCGTTAACGGCGCGGCAGCACTAGACAAAGGCTGGTTGGCCTCAGCAGGTGGTTTGACCGTTATAGGTGCCCGCACGATGACAGGGGTAGGGCTAGAAACATTGGCCTTGGGCCAGTTAACGTCGGTCAGCAAATACAGCGCGCCTGCGCCAAAAATCATGCCGAAGAAAAAAACATGCAGCGGTCGTGTTGATTTTCGCATCATGCTAGCTCCAGTTTTAACGGGTTTTCCTATATAAAAACGAGCGCATCAAATCGTTATTCCTGCAGTAACGCCGGGGTGCCAGCAAGCACCGCTTCGCTCATAGACTTGGCGTCCCAGTTGGTCAGCCTAATGCAGCCATGCGACTGGGTTTTACCCACGCGCGAAGGCTCCGGCGTTCCGTGAATGCCGTAGTGCTCTTTCGATAAGTCCACCCACACCACGCCCACCGGGTTATTCGGGCCAGGCGGGATTTTAGCCTTGGCATGATTCGGATCGGCGTCCCAGAACAGCTCAGGGCTGTAGTGAAATGAAGGATTCGGCGCAATCGCCTGGATTTTCCAGTCGCCCACCGGCAGTGGATCGTGCTCGCTGCCGGTAGACGCCGGATAATGGCTGAGCACTTGGCCGCTAGCGTCCAGCAGTGTCACGGTGGATTCGGAGCGATCAACGACAACTTTGGCGGCTTTGGCGAGCGCCGAATTGGCTTCCGCGGCGGGCACGATGATTTCTTGCTCCGCTTGCGTTACATCGATGCCTGGATTTAGCAATTGCAGCAAACCCGGGCTGCTGTGAAATTTCTCAGCTAGCCCTTCCAGCGCACTTTCATAGCCAAGCGCCGGCAGTGCGGCTTTCTCCATCATATCCTTAGGCAGCACCACAAACGGCCCAGCGACATCGGCAGCGCCGAGTGTGTAGCGCATCAGCACCGGTGCTGTGTCTAGATTCAGCGCCGCCCAACTTGCTGCATCTAACACACCGCTTGCGGTCAAGCCTTGGCGGCCCTGGTAAGCGGCGATTGCTTTGCGAGTATTGGAGCCATAACCCGCGTCGATTTCGCCAACGGAAAAATGCGCCCGTTGCAATAAAATCTGCGCGCGCAATACCGCAGCCGCGCTCGCGCGTGCACCAACGGGCTCGACTAGCGCCGCATCATTGACCTGATCGAAACTCAATTTCGAGTTAGCAGCAAAAGTACTGCCAGCGGCGAATGCAGCAATTACTAGCGTTAATAAGCGTTTCAAATGCGCCCCGACGTTTAAAGCCCCAAATAGGGCGACGATTCAAAGTGTGATCAGGCGTAACTGCTTAGTCGGTGCGCTAGCACACGATGCGCTTCGGCGTTCGCTAGCGCGGCGCCGGAAGTTCGCAGCGCTGCAGCGCCGATTCTGCGATGCCTTGATCGACGCGCTCAGCACCATTTTTTTGCCGGGCACCGCGCACAAAGGTGTTTCGGCCACGCGCCGGCTGCTCTTGCCGCTGTGCGTAGTAGGCATACAACATCTGCCCACCCTGCAGCGCATCGATTACCTGATCGGTAATTTCTGGGCGCACCGCTGGGCAGCCGTGGCTGCGGCCAATACGCCCCTGTGTCATGCCAAGCTTAGGATCGACATAGTCGGCACCGTGCAGCACGATGGCACGCGTGCGTGCCTGATCGTTGATTCCAGGTTCTAGGCCATCCAAGCGCAACGAGCGGCCATGCACGCCGGTATAACTTTCCGCCGTCACGAACAAACCCAGGCTGGATTGCAAGCTACTTTCACGATTAGAAAAGGCATGCGCCCAGTTATCGCCGCTGCCGCGCCCGTGCGCCACGTATTCGCTGAACAGCAAAGTTTTGGCTTCCAAATCAAATATCCACAGGCGCCGCTCAACTGAAGGGCGGGAATAATCAATTAGCGCCAGCCGCTCGGCCGGTTTCGCGCCTAATGTCAATGTAGCGCAGCGACTTGCCTGTAGCGCTTGCGCAATTGCTTTGGGATTCGCATCAGGCGCGCTGGCGGCCAACGTCTCGGCTAAGGTGGCAGCGTGCAAAAGGCTTGCACACAGCAGCGGCAGGAGGCAGGCGAACTTGAGCATGAACATGGTGCGGACTATTCACTACGCCACCACAAAGCAATCCCATCGCTCATGCGGGTAAAAAAACCACCTTCTGGCACCGCTTTTAGGGCAACCAGATCCCGCTCCGCAACCAGCTTATCGTCCAAGCGAACGCGCACCTTACCTAGCACTTGGCCTTGCGTAATTGGTGCGGTGAGCAAGCTGGGCAACTCCATGCTTGCCGCCAGTTTTTCGTAGTGGCCGCGCGGAATAACGACGCGCAGAGGGCTTTGCACGCCTAAGCTAACGGTATCGGTTTCGCCTTTGTAGATTTCCGGCTCTTTCAGAACTTGGTTGGCGGCGTAGAGCTGATGGCTCTCAAAAAATCTAAAGCCGTAATTCAACACCGCTTGCGATTGTTGTGTGCGCATCGATTCTGATTCGGAACCCATCACCACGGAAATTAAGCGGAAATCTTGGCGTTTTGCAGAGGCCACTAAACAATAGCCAGCGTTTTCCGTGTGGCCGGTTTTCATACCATCTACGCTGGTATCGCGCGCCAAAAGCTGGTTTCGATTGTATTGCTTGACGTTGTTCCAGGTGAATTCGCGGACCGAATACCATTTGTAGAAATCCGGGTGATCGCGAATGATGATGCGCGCCAAATGTGCAATATCCGCTGCGGTGCTGTAGTGGTTCGGGTCGCTTAAACCGGGTGCATTGACAAAGTGGGTGCCGGTCAGCCCAAGTTTTTGCGCATAAGAATTCATCATCGCCACGAACGCTTCTTCGGTGCCGGCGATATGTTCGCCAAGGGCGACGGTAGAGTCATTACCGCTTTGCACAATAACGCCAAGAATCAACTGCTCGACCGGAATTTTGTCGCCCACCTTGGCGAACATGCGCGAACCTTCCATGCGCCATGCGTGCTCGCTGATGGTCACTTCGTCGGTCAATTTGAGGCGGCCTGCGCGCAATTCTTCGAATATCACGTAGGCGGCCATGGTTTTGGTGATGCTGGCGGGTTCTACCCGCAGGGTTGAGTTTTGCTCGGCCAATACCTGACCGGTTTCGAATTCCACCAAAATATAGCTTTTGACCGGCAGTACCGGCGCTGCGGGGATAGGCATTGCGCCGGGCTGCAGCGTTTGCGGCACCGGCACTTGCGGTTTGGGCACGGCCGGGGCTGCAACAGCTGGGGTCGCAATGGCTGGGGCAGCAGGGTTTGCTGCCGGCGTAGGCTGCGCCAAGCCGCTTGCAGCAAAAACCAGCGCGTACACACAAACGAGGTTGCGCGCGAAAAATTTGGAACGATTGAATAGAGAAGGCATGCCGAGCTTTAGAAGAGTGACTGGACGAACGTTGCGGCGATTGCGCTATTGAGCAATCACTTTAGGGGCGGCAAAACCGCTAGCTCTGAGCTTTTCGCTCATGCTGTCGGCATCGGCCTTGCCGTTAAGCGGCCCAAGTACAACGCGATTGAGCTGATCTTGCCCGCTGATCACCCGCGCGTCGCTGAACCCCGCATCCAAAAGGGCAACCTTGAGTGCGTTAGCGTTGGAGAAATCACCAAAAGCGCCGCATTGAAGCAATAGCAACTGGGATTCGCCAATTGCGCTGATTGGCTTGGCGCTTTGCAGCTGTGCCGCGTTTAACCTCGGGCTGATGCCACTCGTCGATCCCGGCGTGTAACGTAACGAGCCATCGTTTAAGGCAATCGTGTCTGCGGGATTTGCTTCACCTGGGGTAATCGTGACCACTTCGACTTGTGCTGTGCCTTGTTGTTGCATGCCCAATTTGAGTGCGGCCACGTAGGACAAATCAATAATGCGATCCCCCACGAACGGGCCGCGGTCATTGATGCGCACCACGATGCTTTTTTGATTCGCTAAGTTTGTGACGCGCGCGTAGGTCGGAATCGGCAGTGTTTTATGCGCAGCGGTAAAGCTATACATGTCATACGGTTCCCGGTTGCTGGTCAATTTGCCATGAAATTTCGTGCCGTACCAGGAGGCGATCCCGCGTTCCACATAGCCCGCGCGGCTCGGAAGCAAACCATATTTCTGGCCGAGCACCGAATAGCTTGGTGGATTGCCATAGCGTGCGAGGGGCTCAAATTTGGGCACCGGTTCGGGGATTTTGCTCAAATCTACCGGCGCTGGCGGTGCACCGTCGTAATAGCTGTGCGCTGCAGATCCCGCGTGCACACGGGACTTCACCGGGGTTGCGCTGCACGCAGCAAGTAGCAACACCAGCACCGCCACAGTTATGCGCAGGGCAGTTATGCGCAGGGCAGTTATGCGCAGGACGACCAAGCTAGGCAATGACCGAGGTGGCTGGTGCGCTGATAAAGCAATCATGGCTTCGTGGCTCGCTGCATTTCGCGCGCGATTTCGCCCGCTAGCTGGTGCACGGCCATCGCATAAAGTGGCGAGCGGTTGTAGCGGGTAATTACGTAAAAATTCTGAAAGCTAATAAAATGTTCGGGTCCCAGCTCGCCCTCTAGAACAATCATACTGGCCTTGGTATCTGGCTTGGGCTTAGCCTCAGCGCGTGTGCGTTGGACTTTGTAGCCAAGCTTTGCCAGCGCTTTCACTGTTGTGGTCGGTAATACCCCCATATCAGCGACGGCGCTAGCGTGTTGCATTATTTTTGTGCGCGCGACAACAGGCTGACCATATTGCCAACCATGCACGTTGAAATAGCGTGCCACACTTGCGGTGATATCGCGTTTGCTTTGCCACAAATCGATCACGCCATCGCCATCACCGTCGGCGGAAAATTTGACGTAGCTGGTCGGAATAAATTGGCCTAAGCCCATCGCTCCGGCATAGGAACCCACGGCTTTGGTCGCATCGATTTTGATCGCTGGGTTTTGCGAAAACTGCAGAAATTGGCGCAATTCACCCGCGAAAAACTCAGCTCTAGGTGGGTAATACAGCCCCAGCGTCGTTAGCGCGTCCAAAACGCGATATTTGCCGACGTTCGCGCCATATAAAGTTTCCACGCCGATGATCGCAACAATGTAATTTGCTGGCACTTTGTACTGCGCTTCTGCGCTCGCCAGGGCTTCACGATTTTCACGCCAAAACTTCACGCCGCCGGCAATACGCGCTGGCGTCAAGAAAATCGGCCGATAATCCTTCCAAGGCTTGCCCTCAGCTGGTCGGCTGATCGCATCAATAATGCTTTGTTGATACACAGCACCTTCCAGCAGAGCCAAATAACTCGCTTCACGGCCTGCGTCACCGCCTGCAGCTAATTTCGCCTGTGCGCGCATGCCGGGATGTTTTTCTACCGCTTGCGCGACCGCAGCCTGCGGCAAAGCCGCTTGCGCGCTGGCATTCATGGAACTACTCAGTAGTACCGCTAAAAACGGTGCCAAAAATAGATTCAAACAAGCCAGATGTTGATTTTTAAAAATATACATTTAATGCTGTTCCTTAGCTGAGCTTTGTGCGCCCGGCCTATCGTTCGAGCGCGCGCGTTCAAATGCCACGGCACGCAAAATATTAACTGCCTCGCTTAACGCGTAATCGCTTTCAATGGCAGGCAAATTGGCCGCGTTTCCGTCCTCGGTAGCAAGCGGCATTTGCAGAGGAACTTGATGCAAATGGCCAGCCAAGTCGGCCTCAGCGACCGGGCGTGGACCTAGTTCCATGCGCGATAAACGCAACGAATCCAGCGGCACGTCCGGCAAAATACCGCGCGCTTGAATTGAATTTCCATTCGGCGTGAAGTAGCGCGCTGTGGTCAGGCGCAGGCCATCACCATTCGAAAGCGGTAGCAGTGATTGCACCGAGCCTTTACCAAAGCTTTTTTGCCCGACGATGATCGCGCGATGTTGGTCTTGCAATGCGCCCGCGACGATCTCCGCAGCGGATGCGCTACCGGCATCGATCAGTACCACCATTGGCACGCCTTTTAAAATATCGCCTGGCGTCGCGTTCATTTCAGTATTTGCGCTCGGCTGGCGGCCCTTGGTCGACACGATCATCCCTTGCTCTAAGAACAAATCTGCCAAACCTACCGCTGAGGTCACGAATCCACCTGGATTGCTACGTAAATCCAACACCAGCCCACGCAAAGGCTTACTCAATTGCAGCTTGCGCAACGCCTCTTCGGAACTACGCACGGTATCATTTTGAAAAGCCGCGACCCGCAGTAAGCCCATGCCGCCGGGTAAGCGCTCGGCCTTCGCACTTTTCACTTGGATCACTTCACGCTTGAGCGCAACCTCGAAAGACTCCACGCCCGCGCGCTCAATTTGCAGCTTAATCGCTGAGCCTGCCGCGCCGCGTAATAGCTCGACACCACCATAGGCGGCGTCGCCCTCAATCACTGCGCCGTCAATGCGCGAAATCACATCGCCAGGCCTAAGACCCGCGCGCGCAGCCGGGGAGCCGTCCATAGGGCTGACAATTTTTAAAACTCCCTCATCAACCTGCACCTCTACACCTAAACCGGCGTAAACACCTGCAGTTTCATCGGAAAATGCCTCTAGATCTTTGCGCACCAGATATTCGCTGTGCGGGTCAAGTCGCACAAGGAGTCCGTGAATCGCCGCTTCCATCAGCGCGTGGTCGCTTATGGGCTCTACAAAACTGGCCTGAACCTCACGAAAAACTTCTGCGAAACGCGCAAGCTCTTCGACGCTGACAGCTTTGTTTTCTTCCTTAATTGGCAAGCTTGGTGGCACCGCTGCCGCAGCAGTGAGGCCTAGCGCCATGGTTAATGCAGAGAGCATGACAACAGATTATGTAATTAACGATGTTGCAGTATCGCACAAGTTTTTATAGTGGGCACTTCAAAAGGCGATGTCGCCTCAAAAAGCAAAGTCGCCACATTAGGCGGTATGCACGAGAAATTCTATTCGCAACTTAAGCAACAACTTTTGTTTGCTGCTTAAAGGTTTTTTACCTGCAATTCCCTACCTACTTGATCCCGTGCATCAGCTTGTTGATCCGCGGAGAGAACAGCAGCAATAACAGGCCAAAACCAAAGCCCGTCCAAGCAATCATGGTGTAGGTGCTTAAATAAGGTGCCATGCCGCTGCCAGTGCTTCCACCAGAGGCGACCGAGGCCACGGCACCGGCGGCGAAATTACCGATTGCCGTGCATAGGAACCAGGCGCCCATCGCCATTCCGGCGTCGCGCGGCGCGGCGAGTTTGCTGACCATCGATAAGCCAATCGGCGACAAGCACAGCTCGCCCATGGTGTTGATCAAATAGACCAGCATTAACACTTCCCAGGAGATCCGCCCGGTACCGAACTTGATTGCCAACACCAGCGTGGTGAAGCCGATCGCCACCAGGATCAAGGCCAGCGCAAACTTGCGTGGGATCGAAGGATTGATCCCGCGCGCCTCTAGCCGCGGCCAAGCCCAGGCAAAAGCTGGAGCCAGCAGAATAATGAAAACCGGCCCGGCGGATTGAAACAAGGTAAAATCGAACGGCGCATCGACGAAATCCTTGGCAAAGAAATTCAGCGAGGAGCCGGCCTGTTCGAACATGCCCCAGAACAGGATTTTGGCGAGAAACAGCAGCAACATCGCGATGTAGCGGTGCATCTGAACCCGGTCACCGCTGCGGTGCGCGCTAACCACAAAATACACTGCAAGCCCAGCCATCAGCGCCAGTAGCAAATACCCGACCAGAGCCGCTCGGCTCAGCAGCAGATAAACCACTGGCACCGCTGCCATGCAGCCCAGCAACACCTTCAATGGTCGGGCCAAGCTTTTGCCGCCATCGGGCACTTGGCCGACGTGACCTAGCCAGCCACGCAGCAGCTGGAAGACGACGAGCCCAAGAATCATGCCTATGCCTGCGGCAAAAAAACCCCAGTTGTAGCCAAAGCGCGCGCCAATCAACGTGCCGCAGATCAATGGGGCAAGCGCTGCACCGGCATTGATACCCATATAAAAAATTGTGAATCCCGAGTCGCGCCTAGCGTCGTTGGGCGCATACAACATCCCAACCATGGTCGAGATATTCGGTTTGAACAGGCCGTTGCCGACCACGATTACCGCCAAACCCAATAAAAACCAGCGCAAGTCCGGGATCAACAGCAGAAACATCCCGGCCGCCATGATGCTGCCGCCAAGCAGGATTGAGCGCCGGTAGCCTAAGTAACGATCGGCGACGAAACCGCCAAAAATGCCGGTGGCATAGATCAACGCCGTGTAGGCACCGTAAGTCAGGCTGGCTTTGGCTTTGGCCTCGCCTTCGGGCAGCAAGCTGAAAAACGTCGAGGCGACATAAACGGCCAGCAGCGCGCGCATCCCGTAATAAGAAAACCGTTCCCAGAATTCAGCACCGAAGAGCATCCACAGCGGCTTGGGGTGATCGAGAAACTCACCCGGTGGCGGTGGTAGAAAATCCCCTTTTGCGATCGGTGCTTGGCTCATAAGTTAGGCCTAAAATCCTTAAACGGCGGCGATTATGGCATGCAAGTTGGTGCCTTGTTCGCATTGAATCAATGCCCGATTTGCGTCGCAGCCGCAATAAGCCACACCGCAATCCTGTGGATAACAATGGCTAATTCCACGAACAAACCACCTTCCCACACTGGCCTGAATCCATCAAATCAAAGCCTTTTTGGAAATCATTGATGTGAATCTGGTGCGTCAGAACTTTTTGCAACGGGAAACCGGTAAGCACCATTTGCGTCATTTTGTACCAGGTTTCATACATCTTGCGGCCATAGATTCCCTGCATGGTCAGGCCTTTAAAGATGACTTTATCCCAGTCAATGCCGGCACCTTTGGGCAATATTCCCAATAGCGCGACTTTGCCGCCGTGATACATGCAATCCAGCATGTCGTTAAATGCATGCGGGTTGCCGCTCATTTCCAGCGCTACATCAAAGCCTTCCATGTGTAGATCTTGCATGACTTCTTTTAAGGACTGTTTGGACACATTCACGACGCGGGTCGCACCCATATCCGCCGCCAACTTCAGGCGGTAATCATTGACGTCCGTGACCACGACGTTGCGCGCGCCAATATGTTTGCAAATGCCGGCAGCGATTATGCCGATTGGGCCTGCGCCGGTGATCAATACGTCTTCCCCGACGACGTCGAACTCGAGTGCGCAATGCGCGGCATTGCCATAGGGGTCAAAGAAGGCGGCCAATTCAGACGAAATTTGATCAGGAATCGGCCATAAATTGCTGCTGGGCACCGCCACATATTCGGCGAATGCACCGGCGCGATTGACGCCAATGCCGGTAGTGTTCGGGCACAAATGTTGTTTCCCGGCGCGGCAATTTCGGCAGACACCACAGACGACGTGGCCTTCGGCGCTGACACGTTGGCCCAAGCTGTAGCCGCGCACACCCGCGCCCATTTCTACAACCCGCCCGACAAACTCGTGGCCGATTACAAGCCCAGGCTTAATCGTGCGCTGTGACCAGTCGTCCCACTTATAGATATGTAGATCGGTACCGCAAATTGCGGTTTTCTCTAGTTTTACCAGCACATCATTTGGGCCAATCTCGGGCACCGGCACTTCTTCCATCCAAATGCCCCTCTCGGCCTTGGTTTTAACCAGAGCTTTCATCATTTGCGTCATCGCTGACTCCTGCGTAGCTGTTTGACGGCGGATTTTGCCGGAAATTTCATTGCCTCGGTATAGGAAAGTCGATCATCATAAACGCGCTGTTCGATTTTTACGGCCTAAAGCCTTAGCATTCGCACTTTAGAGTTGTCAAAGTGTCTTGATGATTGCTGTAGTAAATTCCGAAATCGGAGTGCGTAGGGCGCGATTAATACCAATGTGGATACGCGGCGTTTTCCGCGAATCCGGATTTCGTCATTGCGAACGCAGTGAAGCAATCTCAATACGCCTCGAGCTAAAAACGAGATTGCTTCGCTGCGCTCGCAAAGACGAGTTTTATGGACTAATGGCAGCCATTTTGTGCTGCGCAAATAATTGCTTCTTCAGTTTTGGCGAAAGTGTGCGCATCGTTCCAACAACTCGGAACCCACGCTAGATGTACGCCTTAGCGCGCCCGCTGCTGTTTAGCCTTGACGCTGAATCCGCGCACGGCGCCAGCTTAAAAGCCATCGAAGCGGCGTATCGGTTGGGTCTAAATCCACTTATGGCCACCAAGCCCAAGCCGCTGCCGGTTTCCGTACTCGGCTTGGAATTCAGCAATCCGGTCGGTTTGGCAGCAGGCCTGGACAAAAATGCGGCACATGTCGATGCCCTTGCCAGTTTGGGTTTTGGCTTTATTGAAGTCGGTACCGTCACGCCTAAGGCGCAGCCAGGCAACCCTAAGCCGCGCATGTTTCGCTTGCCGGAATTTGACGCCGTCATCAATAGACTGGGCTTTAACAACGGCGGCTTGCCGGAGCTTCTTAAAAACCTGGAATGCACCCGCTACACCGGCGTTTTGGGCATCAACATTGGCAAAAATAAAGACACCGCCAATAGCGATGCACTGAGCGACTATCTAACTTGCCTGCGTGCGGTGTATGCGCGCGCCAGCTACGTCACGGTCAATATTTCTTCGCCCAACACCCAAGGCTTGCGCGATTTGCAGCAGCTGGACGCGCTTAAAACCTTGCTCGGTGGGCTGCGCGAGGCGCAAATCAATCTCGCGACGCAACATGGTAAACATACGCCAATGTTGTTGAAAGTTGCACCCGATTTGACCGAATCAGATTTGGACGATATTGCAAGTGTCGTGGCAAACACCGGCTTTGAAGGCGTAATCGCTACCAACACCACGATTAGTCGTGATGGTATTTCCGGCAAGTATGTCGGTGAGCAAGGCGGGCTTTCTGGTAGGCCGGTATTTGAGCGCGCCACCGATGTTTTGGCGAAGCTGCGCGCGCGGTTGGACGCCAAAGTGGTGCTGGTTGGCGTCGGCGGCATTTTGAGCGGTGCGGATGCCGCTAAAAAAGTTGCAGTTGGCGCTGAGCTAATCCAGTTTTATACCGGCATGATCTACCGCGGCCCGGCATTAATCGGCGAATGCGTTGAAGCCATCCGCGCCGCTAAAGCCACCGGCACACCATGAACGATCTAAACGTACTCGAAAATGCTGATTTAACTGCATTAAACACCTTCGGTGTAGAAGCGCAGGCGCTGTTTCTTGTCAGCTGTCGGTCCATGGATGCGCTGCGGCTAATGCTTAAAGACATTAAAGACGCACAAGATCCGCTGCTGATTTTGGGTGATGGCAGCAATGTTTTATTTACCCAGAATTTTGATGGCGTTATTTTGCTGCCGCAAATCCCAGGCATTGAGCAACTGCCAAGCCAAGGTTCACACGGCATTATTCGCGTGGGTGCGGGCGAAAACTGGCATCGTTTTGTCGATTATTCGCTGAAGCAATCCTTATTTGGCCTGGAAAACTTAGCGCTGATTCCCGGCACCGTGGGCGCAGCACCGATCCAAAATATCGGCGCGTATGGCGTGGAGCTGGAAAACTTCGTACACGCTGTCGAAGCGATGGATCGCGACACGCTGGAAATCAAGCGCTTTAGCCACGCCGAATGTGGTTTTGCCTATCGCGAATCCCGATTCAAGTTGGAATTTAAAGGCAAATACATCATCACCCATGTGGAATTTCGGCTGCCGCGCGAATCCACATTGCAAATCAACTACGCTGGCATTCGCGAAGAGCTGGCCGAACTCAAAGCGACGGTAAACCCAAGCGCGCGTGATGTTTTCAAAGCCGTGTGCGCGTTGCGCGAAAAAAAGCTGCCTGACCCATTGGAATACGGTAACGCCGGTAGCTTCTTCAAAAACCCAATTGTCGATGCAGACACCGCAGCGCGCATCAGCGCCGAAGTATCAGGTTTTAGCTTCTTCCCAACCGGTGCGACCGGCAAAGCCAAGCTCAGCGCTGGTTGGCTGATCGACAACGCCGGCCTTAAAGGCCACCAAATTGGCGGCGCGCAAGTCAGCAAACAACATGCGCTGGTGCTGATCAACCGCAAACGCGCGACCGGTGCGGAAATTTGGCAGTTAGCAAACTTTGTGATGGACACCGTCAAAGAAAAATTTGGCGTACAGCTTGAGCCGGAACCTTTGATTGTTTGAAGAGCCGCGCTAGATCCGCCCCTGCTCAAATCCCCGCATACCAGGCATAGCCCCGGTCTTCCCAAAAACCGCCTTGGCCGCCTTCAATATCGGCAAAGCTTTCCACTAGTTCAATGCGCATAATGTATTTGGCTTGCTTGTAGCCAAGCTGGCGTTCCACGCGCAGCCGAATTGGCGCACCGTTGGTCACCGGCAGGGTTTTGTCGTTTAGATCGTACGCCAGAATCGTTTGCGGGTGATGCGCATCGTGCATGTCGATACTTTCGTAATACGGGTTGCTGCCGTCCGCCATCATGGGATCAGCGCAGTGAAACACCACGAACTGCGCATTCGGCTTGGGTTTTGCCATCGCTAATAATTGCGTCAGTTGCACGCCTTTCCATTTGCCGATCGCGCTCCAGCCTTCGACGCAATCATGGCGTGTGATTTGGGTGCGGCTGGGCAGCGCTTTTAATTCCTGCAGCGACAGTTTTAGCGGCTGCTCGACCAAACCGCCTATTTCCAAAAACCAGTCGGCGAACTGCGACTGCACCAAGGCTTGGTAGTGCGCGCTGCGCGGGTTGGTGGTGCCGTTGCCGCGAAATGTTGGTGACAGATCGCTTTCGCTAAATTCCTGCGCTAAGGAATCACCAATAATGGCGCGGTGCGCTTTGTAGGAAAGATCGGAGCCTGAGCGCATCAGTGACATGAATTTTGGCGTCATCGATAAGCGATCACAGCCTGCCAAAAACAGGCCGCTGAGCGCGGTCAAGGAGCGGGATAAAAATCGGCGCTTAGTTAACACTAGTGTTTTGGGATCTCGAATTTTCACGGCATAGGCTCCTGCTTCGGGCCAGTTAAGCGATAGCGCCCGGTAATCATGGAGCGCATGTGGTTCCAAAAGCCGTAGGCGACCACTAGAAATACGTGCAGCAGCATAAATGCCACCAATGCCCACGCCGCTACAAAATGCAGGGTGCGCGCGGCTTGTCGACCGCCAAATAAATCCACCCAACCGGCACCTAAAGCGTTCATCGATGGCGACAGTGCCCAGCCCATCAAGATCACCATTGGCAGCAGCCCGAAAATGACGAATAAATACGTCAGCTTTTGCAAAACGTTGTAGTAGCGCGCGGCCTCGCCCTCGGGGTGGTGGAAGCGCAAATGTTCTTTAATGGCGGGCCAAATCCCCTTTAGATCAGCGTGCGTGGGCCACATTACCCGCCATAAATGTCGACTGTAAAGGCTGTAAGCAACATAACAAAAGCCGTTCAATACAAACACCCAGGCAAAGAAAAAGTGCCAATCACGCGCTAAAGCCAGGGAATAAAATCCGGGGATCGTCAGCCAGTGCGGGAAGGCGCGCTCGGTCCAAACGCCGGCGGAATTACGCCAACGGCCAAGCACTCCGGTGGTCTCGAACCGCTGCCCCAAAATCTCCGTGCGACCGATGCGTTGTCCCGCAACCTGCCCCGGCACCGCGCCGATTTCCAACACGATCGGGCTATTGCCGTAGGAAGATTTACCCCAGTAAAGCTTCGGGTGCGCGTTAAAAATGGACAGACCGCTCATCAGCATAATCACAAAAGCGATCACATTGAGCCAGTGCATCAGCCGGATCGGCCAGCGATGGCGCAAATAAAGATAGCTGCTAGGTGCTGGCGTGGTGGCTGGAACGGGCGTTTCGGCGTCGGGCATCGCGGTTACCTTGGCTGAGGATGTTACGAACTTGTGCTAGACCGAGCCCGAGAGCAAAAACTTTCACGCCTATTCGAGTTCGTCTGCGTTGAGCTTTATTGCCGGAATATGCAAATGCCAGAGCATTGAGGCGTTTTGCCGAGTCAAAAAACTGGCGCGCTCTAATTTTTT
>JAYVAQ010000088.1:0-2061 GCA_043750875.1 Rhodanobacteraceae bacterium | reverse complement strand
CCTACGGCAGTAATCACGCTGTCCAGCGAAAATACGATATCGATGACCGCGATCTGGGCGATTGCGCCCCAGTAGCTTGCGGCACCTTTGCCTTCACTTTGTTCGGAAACGCCGCGCAATTCGTTGGTGATTTCCATTACCGCCTTCACGACTAAAAATAGGCCGCCTAAAATGAGCACTAAGTCCCGAACGGAAAAGCCCAGACTGCCAATTTTGAATAGGTCATCGGTCATGTGGGTTAGCCAGGACAGACTAAACAGCAGCATGATGCGGGTGATGCAGGCCAAGGCGATGCCGTAACGGCGCGCACTCGGGCGGTCACGTTCGGGCAAGCGGGAGGTGACAATGGCTAAAAACACCAAGTTGTCTATCCCCAACACGATTTCAAGCGTGGCTAAGGTAAAAAACGGGATAATCCATTCTGCAAACATGCGGTATCGCTCTAATTTTTAACTTTGAAGAAACGTCAGATGAAGCGATCCAGGGCGACGGCGCCTCATAGAACGATGACGATTAACATGCAGCCGGTTACCGCAGCTGAGCCCATATCTTTTGCGCGCCCAGCCAGGATATGGTGTTCTGGCGTGGTTTTATCAACGATGGCTTCAAGCGCGCCATTCATCAGCTCCATCGTTGGCACCATAATCACGACGGCGGCTAGAATTGCGCGTTCAAGCGCGCTGCGGCCCAAGAAAAATGCAAGCGGTAAAAGCCCGAGCAGCAACTGCACTTCCAGCCGAAATGAGGCCTCGTGCTTCCAGGCGGCTTTGAGGCCTTGCGCCGAATAACGGGCGGCTTGCAGTATTTGGCGTGGCCCGCGGGCTTCAGTGCTGGCCATAGTTGGATTGAATCATGTGCCTAGGGGGCGCAAACGGACGTGCGCGGCGTGTTTTCGGGCTGGCGATCATGCCACAAGCATTGCTTCGGTGGATTTTGCCAGCGTAAAGTAATTACACGCTGTCGAATTAGTGCGCGCGAGCTGGCAAAAGGGGAATCAATGTCAGGCGAAATCGGCGATCAGCGTAAATACTCGGAGCGCGTTAGCAGCACCGTCACTTCTTCGCGATCATGGTAAAGCTGCTTGCAGCGCCAAACTAAGGACGCCTCAAGCTGGGCAGCGGCGATTGCGCGGCACTTTTGCAATTCGGCAAAGCGCTTTTTCATCGGTAGTTTTAGATTGACGATGGCAAATTTACAGCGCTTTTCCAGCAGCCACTGAACCGCTAGCGCGGCAACTTTTTGCGGCTGCTCGACCATGTCACAAACCAGCCAGTCGACCGGGCGCTTAGGTTTGTAGCGAAAGCCATCTTCGCGAAAGTGCTGCACTAAGCCTGAGCGCATCAGCGTGTCCGACATCGCGCCATTATCGATGGCAATCACCGAAATGCCTCGGCGCACCAGTTGATAACTCCAACCGCCCGGGCTTGCGCCCAAGTCCACCGCCGTCATGCCGCGTTCGATCCAGCGCGCACGCTCGGCGTGGCTGAGCAAGCATAGAAACGCCTCGTCTAGCTTTAACGTCGAGCGGCTGGGCGCTGCGGGTGGGAATTTTAGTCGGGGTATACCGCCGGGTGCAGGGGCGGATTTGTGCTGGTGGCCGATGCACATCAGGCAATGGTCGCTGCTCAAAAATACGATGTGTAAGCTGGTGTCATAAGCTTCTGGCGTAATTTTCAGCTTGGCTTTGAGCGAGTTTTCAATCGATTTGGTCATTGGCAGCAGTAGCCGGGTGCTATCAGCGTCGGGTGCGTAGACAAAAACGTCGGAAATAGGTGTTTCATGCGCCGCCCAAGCGGCCAACAGCGCCTCGACCCGCGCTCCGCGCTCCAACGCGGTCAATTCAGTCAATACGCCTAGAAATTCACGAGTGAAGACGGACTCAACACGCCAATCCCGCCAACGCTGCCAAATCGCCTGCATCTGACCGGGCGTACCGCGAATCATCAATGCGCCAGGGCCGGCTTCAACCGGGGCAACCGCAACATCGCGCTCGCTTAGCCAAGCGCCAAGTTCGGTTGAGAGATCAGGCTCAAAGCCAGGGCGGGTCAAAAATAGCAGGGC
>JAYVAQ010000087.1:0-2410 GCA_043750875.1 Rhodanobacteraceae bacterium | reverse complement strand
GCGTGGTTTTTGGTGGCGGTAAACTCGCGCCACGGGTGTTGATTGGCAAAGATCCGCGCAGTTCTGGCTACATGCTGGAAGCAGCGTTGGAAGCCGGCTTATCCGCCGCCGGCGCGCGCGCGGTGCTGACTGGGCCACTGCCTACGCCGGCGATTGCTTATTTAACGCGGACTCAAGGCGCGCAGGCAGGCATCGTGATCAGCGCTTCGCACAACCCTTATCACGATAACGGCATTAAATTTTTCAACTCGAACGGCGAAAAGCTTTGCGATGAGATCGAATTGGCGATTGAGGCCGAGATCGATCAGCCCTTCAGCACCGCCAGCCCCGAGCTTTTGGGCAAAGCCGAACGCTTAGAGGACGCACGCGGGCGTTACGTGGAGTTTTGCAAAAGCACACTCAAATCATCGATTAGTAAACTGCAACCCATGCGCATCGTCGTCGATGCCGCCAATGGCGCGGGTTTCCGGGTTGCGCCTGCGGTGTTTCAAGAGCTGGGGTTTGAAGTTATTGCCATCGCCTGCGAGCCAAATGGCTTAAATATCAATAAGCAATGCGGTGCCACCGATTTGGCGCTATTGCAGGCCAAGGTGCTGGAAACGCGCGCGGATTTGGGGGTAGCGCTGGACGGCGATGGTGATCGGCTGATGTTGGTCGACCCGCAGGGCCGCGTCGTTGACGGCGATGACATTGTTTATCTATTGGCTTGCCATTGGCGGCAAATTGGCAGGTTGAAAGGACCTGTTGTCGGTACGGTAATGACCAATTTTGGCATTGAGTCCGCGCTCAACCGTGCTGGAATTGAATTCTTGCGCGCCAATGTTGGGGATCGTTACGTGTTGGAGTTACTGAAATCTGCTGGCGGCAATTTGGGTGGCGAAGCCAGCGGTCATGTGCTTTGTTTAGATCGCGCCAGCACTGGAGATGCCCTGGTTTGCGCGCTGCAAGTGTTGGAGGTGATGGCAGAAACCGGCAAATCACTTTCTGAGCTGCTATGTACGGTAGCGCGCGTACCGCAGAAGATGATTAATGTAAAAATTACTTCCGGTGCTAAGTCACTTGCGCATAGCGACGTGGCTAACGCTTTGCTGCACGCACAGGCTGCATTACAGGGGCGAGGGCGAGTGGTACTGCGTGCTTCCGGCACTGAACCTTTGGTTCGCGTGACGGTTGAAGGTGAGGATGCGACCGAGGTTGCGGAAATCGCATTAGCGCTTAGCGAAGTTGTCAAACGCGTTGCCATGCCATCCTGACCTGCTAGCGCCTGCACCAAATTTGCATTGATCGGAATTATGAATACAACGAGACAAACATCTACATTTGACTACGGCTTTCGCCCAAACGAAAGTGTTAAAGTCCAACCCGCTTTTCAAGGCAGCGCCCGCTGCTACAACACAATTGGAGAATCCAAATGATTCGAAACACACTTTTTGCCGCTGTGGCCGCAACTTTGTACGCTTCTGGTGCGCTTGCACAAGATTTTGATAACCGCTATTACCTCGTGCCGTCGATTGGCGCTGTGCAAACCGATAGCAAACGTGACACCGACAACGCCGGCATGATCGGCTTAGGTTTCGGCAAATTGCTGACGCCAAATTTCTCGCTCGAAGCGGATATCAATCAATATTCCGCTGACTTAGAAAACGGCCGTGGTGAATGGCGCGTACGCGGCATCGATTTGGCTGGCCGCTTGTTCTTTGGCGACAATGCTTCGGGCTGGCGCCCATATGCGTTGCTCGGTTTAGGTACCGCGCGCAGCCATCGTGATGGTTCGAGCAAAGGCAATGGCTTGGATTTCAAAACCGGCTTAGGCGTGCAAAGCATGTTTACCGACCGTTTGAGCGGCCGTGCAGAAGCGATCTACCGTTACACACAAGACAATAATTCGATTCCAACCGATGACAATTATGCTGATTTCGTCGCTAATTTCGGCTTGGTAGTTGCCCTTGGCGAACGCACCAGCACACCGATGGTGAGCGAAGAAGCGCAGGATCTTGGTACGCCGATGGCAGAAGAGCCGATGGCAGAAGAGCAGCCAATGGCAGAAGAGCCAATCATGGACGATGACGACGGTGACGGCGTTAAAAATCAAGACGACAAGTGCCCGAAAACACCTATGGGTCAAATGGTCTCTAAATCGACCGGTTGCCCAGTGGAAGAAGTCATTGACCTACGCGGTGTTAATTTCGATTTCGACAAGTGCACCTTGCGTTCCGATGCGGTTGCTATTTTGAACAACGCGGTCGACGTGCTGAAGGGCAATGACATTGTCGTAGCCGTTGAAGGTCATACCGATTCCGTCGGTTCCGATGCGTATAACCAAAAGTTGTCTGAGTGCCGTGCCAACGTCGTGAAAACCTATCTGGACAACAATGGTGTTGCTGCAGGCAAAATCTCGGGCTCCTCAGGC
>JAYVAQ010000086.1:0-2364 GCA_043750875.1 Rhodanobacteraceae bacterium | reverse complement strand
GATGAGCTCAATCGCATCAATGTGTTCCCAGTCGCTGATGGCGACACCGGAACCAATATGGCGTTTACTTTTGCCGCGGTGCTGGAAAGTGCTACCGCCGCGCGCGGGCTGGGTGCGGACGTGGTGTTACGTAACGCGGCCATGTCGGCGGTCGATGGCGCACGCGGCAACTCCGGCGCCATTGTGGCGCAGTTTTTTTATAGCCTCTCCGAAGCGCTCAAAGGGCAAGCACGCATTAGCTTGGCGGCGTTGAGTCAGGCGGTTACGCAAGCGGCTTTGGGCGCGCGGCGTGCACTGGCGCAGCCGCGCGAGGGTACGGTTTTGAGCGTGATTACTGATTTCGCCAAAGGCTTATCAGAGATGGTTGCAAGTAAGCAATTAAGCGCGTTTTTTGGGCGCGGATTAAGTGCCGCTAGACGCGCATTGGCGCGCACGCCCAGCCAGCTTGCGGTGTTAGCCGAGCACGGTGTGGTCGACGCCGGTGGCAGCGGCTTTGTTAGTTTTTTGGAAGGCGTGCAGCAATTTGTAGATCGCGGCCGCGATGCGCTTCACGTGGTTGGTGAGCCGGTTGCGCTTGAGATCCAGCGTCATGATCACAGCCATGACCACGATCATGACTCCGGCGATATTGCAGCATGCGCTGGGCAATATCGCTTTTGTAGCGAATGCTTGTTGGAAAACGTGGCCACCGATGCGCTGCGCGAGGCATTAAGAGGTTTTGCACATGATTCACTCGTGCTCGCGGGCGGCGCTGAACGTTCGCATTTGCATGCGCATACGGATAATCCAGCTGCGTTATTTGAGCTGGCAGCAAATTTTGCCAAAGTCAGCCAGCGCAAAGCCGAGGATATGCATGCGCAGGTGCGCGCCAAGCGCAACCGGGCGGCCGTGGCAATCGTTTGTGATACCGCAGCCGACTTGCCGGTTTCGGAAATTGAGCGGCTTTATATTCACTGCGTTTCGGTGCGGGTAAATTTTGGCAATGACGAATTTATCGATCGCATCACGCTCAGCCCGGAGCAATTTTACCGGCGCTTAATGGTCGATCCCAACCCGGTTAGAACCTCACAACCGCCCAGTGGCGAATTTCGGCGTTTGTTTGATCAGCTAAGCACTTTGCACCAGGAAATTTTGTGCTTGAATATCTCCTCGACGCTCAGTGGCACCTATCAAGCCGCGTGTGCCGCCGCACGCCATGGCGGCAGTGGCAAAGCGCAGGTATTCGATACGCTCAACGCCGCTGCGGGTGAGGCTTTGCTGATTTTAGACGCGGCAGAAGCGGCGCAAACTGGGCAAAATGCTGCGCAAATTGTGCAGCGTTTGCATGAAATGCGTGCTCGTACCACGACGTTTGCACTAATCACCGACGCCAGCTTTGGCGCGCGCGGCGGCCGTTTACCGCGCTGGCTGGTGCCGATTACGCGAGTATTTCGTATGAGCTTAATTATCTCTACGAACCCTGGCGGTAAAATCGTTCCGCGCGGTGTACTGTGGGGCAGGCGTGCATTGCCCGAACGCTTCGCGGCCTGGGCGCTGCGACATATAGCAGCGGGTGCTGCGCTAAAAATAATTGTTGGGCATTGCGATGCCAAAACTGCGGCGCAACAGGTACTTGCAGCGATACAAGCCAACGCACGTCACGCGATTGCGGCATGCCATTTAGTCGACGCCGGCACTGGCATTGGCGCGCACGCGGGGCCTGGCGCATTGGTTTTGGGCGTGCAGCGCTGTTTGCCGGAATGACATCGGCACAGATGATTTTCGCAGTTGCACTGTTGCTGAGCTATTTGCTGGGCTCGTTGTCCGGTAGTTTGCTGGTTGGCAGATTGCGTGGCGTGGATATTCGCACACAGGGCAGTGGCAACGCTGGTGCTACAAACGCCCTGCGCACCCAAGGAAAAATCTTCGCTGCGGCCACCGTTTTGATTGACGCGGGTAAAGGTGCGTTCGCGGCGTTAGTTATTGCAAAACTCAGTCCTGAGCGGCCGGAGGCGGCATTTGCTCGTGCCTTCAGCGCGGTGCTAGGCCATTGTTTTCCAGTGTTTTTCGGCTTTCGCGGCGGCAAGGGTGCTGGCACGGCGTTTGGCGCGATGTTGGCGTTAATTCCATGCACCGCACTTATCGCGATCGCGGCATGGCTGAGCTGTTTGATAAGTACGGGCTACGTGGGCTTGAGTACGGTAATCGCGGCGTTAACTGCCGCCGTTGCGGTTTTAACAATAACGCCTGTACCTATGCCCGCGCTGCTTTACGCGGAGGCCACTTTCTTGCTTATCGCCTTGTTGCATCACGGCAATATTCGCCGACTAATCGCGGGTACGGAAAGCAGATTTGAAAAAGTGCGGTTGCTACGGCGTTTTTTTG
>JAYVAQ010000085.1:0-4791 GCA_043750875.1 Rhodanobacteraceae bacterium | reverse complement strand
CATGCGTCGATTGCCCGCTGTTTCTTGGCGTCGTTTCTTTGATTTCTGCCTTCAACGCCTGGATTTTCTTAGGCTTAATCTCCCGTTTCAAACCGCCTTCTCGACAGACAAAACGATAGCCCAAAAAGTCCACATAGCCACTAACAACGCTCAAGTCTGCAACCCGCGTTTTCTCTGGATGTAGCGTCAACCTCGCTTGCCCTACCCACCCTCGAATCACTTCGAGTTCGGTTTGCGCTTGCGCGGCGCTTTGACACAACACCACAAAGTCGTCCGCATAGCGAATCATCACGACCCCGCGTTCGCGCATCAGCACGTCCAGCGGATGCAAATACACATTCGCCAGCAGCGGACTCAACACCTCTTCAAAAAGCCAAGTCGCCGCAATAGTTGGTATGCACGACAGACTGATGCGCCAACATGCCAAGTCTTGACAGTTTGCGTTGCATACCGACTATTGCGGCGAATTCGCTTCCTGAGGCGATGTAACTCTTGACGCAAACGCCCGTGATCAATCGTATCGAAATAGCTTTTCAGGTCAGCATCCACTACGTGCACATAACCCAGCTTGAGCCTCTTCAAAAAGCGAAGTTGCCGCAGTAGTCGGTATGCACAACAAACTCGATTCGCCAACACATCACATCTCAACAATTTTTGGATTGTCTTTATGAAATGCCGTCTAAAGTTTGCGTTGCATACCAACTACTGCGGCGAATTGGATTTCTGAAGAGGTTGATAGCTTCCTTCCAATAACACCGTTTGCAGCCTTCCCAAGCGTGTCACAGCATGCGCCTCAAATCGCTCGACGCTCAACCGATCCACACCTCTTCAAAAAGCGAATTCGCCGCAGTAGTCGGTATGCACGACAGACTCAATTCGCCACGCGACAATCTGAAAACCACCCTTTGTCCACCCTGCTAGGCAGGGCCGCCATCATGCGCTCGCTCCATACCGGCTTGTCCCGTGCCAGCGGCTGCGCACTCGACGCCGCCACTGTCGTTCCAGCACCCACGTAGTCTTGTTCTGTCTTAGCAACAACCTCTGACATTCGCGTACTCATCTGCTATTTGATCGTTCCGGTTGGTTAGATTGCATCACTCTTCCTACGCCCCTTCGCTCCCTCGGCATTACCCGACTTCAACGCTACTACGGGCCTTCTGACTTCTGGCAAAGACTCGATTCTTCGCCAGATCTCCCTGCTTAATGCGCACAAACTTCCATGCGTTACGTCTGCAAGCATCCATTGGGGTCATATCATCGTTTGTTTCACCATGCTCAACGTGACACATCATTTCTAGGCTTCGTCATATCACAGCTGACTCGCCACCCCAACAAACCGAAGCCAGTTCGCTTTACTACACACCACATGTTCGCTGACCTTGCTCTCCACCCCGAATCACTTCGACGCAGTTACTTTCAGCTACAAGACCTATGGCTGGCCTTGACGAGGACTCGCACCTCGCTGTTTGTGCGCCTTTGCAGGCGCACTGCGATCCCTGCGGGATCGGCGCGCAACGATTAAGATTGATGCAACGCACTCGGCGAATCGCCGCATTTTTAAACTGGATCCTGACGATGAACCTAAAGCCGCAAAACCTATTTTTCTTTCTGGGCGGGCAGGATTTGGAGATGCAGTGCATCGCTAAACTACTGGCGCAGCATGCGCCGGGGCGCTTTGCTTATGCGCATTTGGGTTGGGGTGCGAAGGTGTCAAGTTATAAAGCGGCGCTGTTTGAGGCCTTGGACTGTGGCTATGCGCCAGTGCTGGTTGAGCTGGAAAATGATTTAAAGCTGCACGCGGATCAGGTGCTGATGGTCGACCACCACGGTAGCGGTGCGGGCGCGGGGGCAAAGACCTCGCTGGAGCAGGTTTTTGCGCTTTTGCAATTGCCAAAAGCATTATGGACGCGCGAGTTGGCGTTGGTGGCGGCGAATGATCGCGGTTGGATTCCGGAAATGCAGGCGCTTGGTGCCACGCTGGACGAGATCGCCGCGATTCGCCGTGCGGATCGGGCGGCGCAGGGCATTACGGAGTTACAGGAGCAACAGGCTGAAACGGCGCTGGCATCGCTGCGCTATTTGGACGCGGAAAGTCGCTTTGCCGTGGTGGAATTGGCGCACAACAAAACGGCGGCTGTGGCGGACCGGCTGCACCCGGTGTTTGGTCAGGCGCAGCCGGAGCTGCTACTGGTGCAATCACCGGCGGAAACAAACTTTTTTGGCCCAGGCACTGCCATAGGGCTATTGAATCTGTATTTTCCCGGCGGCTGGCAGGGCGGCGCACTGCCACAGCGGGGGTTTTGGGGAATTGGTCGGCGGGTTGAGTTGGATGGGGCGTTGATTGCGTCAATACTTGCGTTTCACCATCCATAAAATTGGGTACTTAAGCAGGAAAACGAGCAACGCCACGCCGGAGAACCCAAAAATACCCCTCGCCAACGGCTCAAGTATGTAAGGTTCAAGTATGTCGTCGACGCCAAAAGCATCATATGTACTCGCGAACGTGGCAAACAACGCGAGCACAACAGCAATTTCTGTCAAGCGCATAGTTCTTGCGCTGGCATGCATGTGCCGGGTCGCCTCTACTTCAATGCGCAGTTCAGTGAACTGCGCTTCAATTCCCAAAGCTTGACGCTGAATTTTGTAAAGCTCGATGCCCTGCTGTTGATTCGAGATTTGCGGTTGGTAGTACAAGTTCACTAAGCGCGCAAACTGATCTTCAAATACCCCCAAGTCCTGGGTCACATCTTTCTTGGCGGCAATATCAAGCGTTATTCTTGCCAACTGGACGCTGCACGCACTCATTGCGGCACGCAAATAAATCAACAGGCAACTTTGATCGAAATACATAGTGCGAAAGTGCTGCCAGGCCGGCGGTTCAGCGCAATAACCGCCCAACATGGCGGCGGAATGCGGTGTGTAGCCAATCAAACTGCCGACATGTTGCCAGCGGGTGTAGGTCAAAGGTTTCACCCAATTTCGTTCAAAGCGCGACGCGGGTTGTGTGATTCGGTAACGCACGGTGCCGGGATCGTCCGCGCGCCAGCCATCAACATTCAAAAACCGTATCCAGGCACCGGAATCGGCGCACACCTTTGTCCAGCGCTGTTGCGCGTGTTGCTTGAGCATTTCAACGTCGCTGACCACCGCACAGCTGTGTACAAACGCACGGCTATCGGCAAAGGGAAACAGTTGCGTGGCGTTTATGTCGTCAGGCGCGGCTGGGTTTGTATCCAGCTGCGGCGTAATTCTGCGCAGCACGCCGTCGCGGGTTTTTATCGGCAAATCCAACCAACGTTGCCAAAGCGAGCGGCCGCCGCGATTTTCCCGCGCTAATCGGCCAAGCACCGCCGCATTTCCAGATATTTCTGCATGCCGAGCAAACGGCGGGGTTACATAGCGAAACAGCTCATTAAACTGCTGCATGCCCGCCAAGCTGATCGGCGGCGCGCCGGTACGCAAACCGGCGTGCTCAAAACATTGCTCAAAATAGACCTCAACGATCAACAAAGCTAAGGCCAGGGGCGAACGAGTACCCGACTGTGCCGCTTGATCAAACTCAAATAGCAAAAGTTCCGGAGCGCGAACATGCACAACACAGTTGGGTTCGTTCAAGGGCGAAATATTGAATCGCCCGACACCCACATTCACATCGGCGTCCAACAGCTGAAAGCGCTGCGCACGCTGGTGCAAAACGTGTGCGGTTTCCACCGAGAAATACTTTTTTCGATCTGCGATGGCAACAGTAATGTCGCGGTCACCGTTGCGGACAGGGCCAACCTCATCGCTCAGTTCACAGGCCGAGTAATGTGCCATTTCGGGAACTAAGCACTTCACTAGTTGATATTGAAACGGTAGTACAAAGCGGGTGAAACTTGCTGGATGCTGCGCCGGATCGCCGCTTGAATCCAACCCGTCCGCATGATTAATAAACACCGCCGCCCCCGCAACCACAAGACACACAGTTTGCACTGCGCCAAGCACATTTGGCAGCAGTTTTTAGCTGCTACTCCATCCACCCATCCCGCAGCTTAATCTCCCGACTCGCGCGCGCCGCGTGTTTGGGGTTATGGGTGACTTGCACAATGGTGGAGCCGCTGCGGTGCAGCTCTTCCAGCAAATCCATAATTTTTTCGCCCTGATCGGTGTGCAGTGCGCCGGTGGGCTCGTCTGCTAGCAGCAAACTGGGGCGAGTAATCAGCGCGCGTGCGACCGCGACTTGTTGCTGTTGGCCGCCGGACAATTGGCGTGGGTACAAATCTTTTTTGCCGACAATGCCGAAGCGGTCCAGCATGTCCGCCACTCTGGCAGCGCGTTCGGCGCGCGGGATATCACGATAGCCTAAGGGCAAATCAAGATTTTCTGCCACGGTTAAATCATCGAGCAAATGATAGTGCTGAAAAATAAAGCCAATATGTTCGCGCTTGAGCGCATCGCGGCGCTTGGCATTGGCTTTGTGCACCGCTTCGCCGCTCAATTTGAATTCGCCTTTCCAATCGTGATCGAGCAAGCCAATAATATTCAACAGACTGGTTTTACCCGAGCCCGAGGGCCCGGTGATCGAAACAAATTCACCCGCAGCAATATCCAGATTGATTTGGCGCAGCACAAAATGTGCGCCGCTGGCGAGTGGGAAGCTTTGCCCGCGATATCCAAGAGCTATTCAAAATTGAGAAGCGCAGCCATTTTCACGGGTTTTAGAAGCGATTTTTTCCCCTAGGTAGCGGCGCCAACGCTGACTGGCTTGTCACGTCCAACGATCATGAACTATTTGGAGGTTCTAGAAGCGAC
>JAYVAQ010000084.1:0-3639 GCA_043750875.1 Rhodanobacteraceae bacterium | reverse complement strand
GATTTGCGCGCGATGTTGGAGCGCGATGAAGATGCGCGCAACTTAAAGCGGTTGGCGCTCAAGCTTGAGGGCTTAACCCGCAACGCGGGTAAGCACGCGGGTGGTGTGGTTATCGCGCCGAGCGCACTTACCGATTTTTCGCCGCTGTACTCAGAAGGTGCTGACCCGGATTCAGTCGGTGAATTAGCGGTCACGCAGTTTGATAAATATGACGTGGAAGCGGTTGGACTAGTCAAGTTCGACTTTTTGGGTTTGCGTACGCTGACGATTATTGATTGGGCGATCAAGGCGATCAATTTGCGGCGCGCGTTAAATGCACAAGCGCCGTTGGATATTACCGAGGTGGTGTTGGACGACGCGGCCACTTTTGCGCTGCTTTGCTCGGGTAAAACCACTGCGGTGTTTCAGCTGGAATCGCGCGGCATGAAAGAGCTGGCGCGTAAATTAAAGCCCAGTGTTTTCGAAGACATTATCGCGCTTGGCGCGTTGTTCCGCCCGGGGCCATTGCAATCGGGCATGGTCGATGAGTTCGTCGAGCGCAAACATGGCCGTCGCGACGTGGTTTATGCACACCCGTCCTTAGAAGACGTTTTGAAGCCGACCTATGGCGTTATCGTCTATCAAGAGCAAGTGATGCAAATCGCTCAGGTTTTGGCGGGCTACACGCTGGGTGGTGCGGATATGTTGCGCCGCGCAATGGGTGGCAAGAAAGCCGATGAAATGGCGAAACAGCGCGCGGTATTTTCCGAGGGTGCCGGGCGCAACAATATTGACGCCGAAATTGCTAGCTCGACCTTTGATTTAATGGAGAAATTTGCCGAGTACGGCTTTAATAAATCGCACTCTGCGGCGTACGCGATGGTGACCTATCACACCGCGTTTTTGAAAGCGTACTACCCGGCTGAGTTTATGGCGGCGGTGTTGACTTCAGAAGCGGATAACACCGATAAAATCGTCGATTTTTTAGCCGACTCGCGCGAGTTTGGCGTGCGTATTTTGGCGCCAGATGTGCAAACGTCGCAAATTGCCTTCGCCGCTCAAGAAGGGCCAATGACGATTCGTTATGGTTTGTGTGCAGTCAAGGGCGTTGGGACCGCAGTTTGCGCCGAAATCGTAAAGCAGCGCCAAGCTTCAAGCTACACCGATTTGGCTGACTTCGTGCGACGGGTAAGCGCGGTTAAGCCAAACCGTCGCGTAGTGGAAGCGCTGATTGATTCCGGTGCGCTTGATTCTTTGGCCGCGCATCGGGCGTTGCTGCATGCGAATTTGAATGACGCTTTGAAGGCAGCCGAGAAAATAGCGCGTGATTCCGAGGCGGGTCAGTTTGATATGTTTGGCACTGCTCTGGCTAAGCCACAGTCGGCCAAAACGCTGATTGAGGTGCCGCCATTTGATGTGCTAGAAAAACTCAATCGCGAAAAGGCAGTTTTGGGCGGTTATTTTTCCGGCCATCCTTTGGATGCAATGCGGGTCGAAATGGCGGATTTGGGCTGCTTAAAATTTGCCGAAATAGCTGCGCGCACGCAGCCCAAGCCGGAAACTAGACGAACGGCCGAACAGCCCGCGATTGTTGCAGGTGAGGTTGAAGCGATTCGTCGTCGTGGTGATTCCATGGCGTTCGCCAAGTTAGCGGATGGCACTGGGGCTTCGTTGGAGGTCGGTTTTTTCAAAGATTCCATGGCGCGCTATCCGCACTTATTGAAAGAGGGCGAGCGTATCGTGGTGGCGGGTGGCTTGTCCTGGGACGGGTTTTCCTCAAACTGGCAGCTCAAAGTCCGTCAGGCCTATTCAGTGGATGATGCGCTGCTAAAAGCTTGTCGTGAAATTAAAATCACGGTAAGTGGCGCGGGAACAAGTTTTGTAAGCAATTTGAAAGCGCTGCTGACCGGCTATCAAGGCGGCAATGCGCGGGTGCGCCTGAAACTTGAGTTTGATGAGGGCGGGGTTGAGCTGGAATTGGGTGCTGAGTGGCGCGTGCGCGGCACGCTGGCGCTGAAAAGCGCGTTGCTCAAGCTGGGCGGTGTGCGCGCTGTAACTTTAAATTTTTCCGCTGAGCTACTTTCAGAAGACGGACCGAGTGCGTCGGAATATGGCGATTCGGCACCACCCTGGGCGGCATGAAGTATGAGAGCGATTTCAAATGTGACCCAGTGTGCTTTCGGTGCTTGGGTGATTATTGGCGTCTGGAATATTATCCCATTAGATAAAATCCTATCTTTATGAATCATCGCGCTTTGGCTATTATTCGTCAAATAATTCAGTAAAGTCATATAATTCAATGGCTTATAAAGTAACGGTAAAGTTGGCACGGCTCTAGCAATACATGCTCAATCGCATCAACTCGATGCGGCATTGAGGAGTCCAGTCATGGCTAACCGCGCGTTATTCAAATCCAACGTAATTGCATCCACTAAAGTACTTGCGCCGAGTATCCGCAACCAAGCCGGTGCACCCGCTTATGCGTTTGAGCCTAAGCATGCATTGGCGCAGTTAGCGGTTACGGGCTGTATGAATCAGACCTTTTATGCCAGCGCGCAAGCGCAGTTATCGGAAGTGATTGCACGTTGCTTAGAAGTGCCGAGCGAATTTGTCGCAAAGACGGCTATTTATGCGCGTGAGAGCGGCAATATGAAAGATATGCCGGCCTCGTTGATGGCGTATTTGGCGGCTTTTGATGGTGCGCTGTGTGAGGCTGTTTTTGAGCGCGTGATCGATAACGGCAAGATGTTGCGCAATTTCGTGCAAATCATGCGTTCCGGTGCGGTGGCACGTAAAAGCCTTGGCACACGGCCAAAGCGTTTGGTGCAGCGTTGGTTGGAAAATGCCTCGGATGCGCGTTTGATTTCGGCCATGGTCGGCAATGCGCCCTCGTTGGCAGATGTGATCAAGATGGTGCACCCGAAAGCGACAACGCCAGAACGCAGCGCATTTTTCGCCTACTTAATTGGCAAGGAAGTTAACAAAGTATTGTTGCCAGCCGAGATTCAGGCGTTGGAAGCGTTTAAGTTGGATGCGCGTATGCCGGTGCCGAATTTGTCGTTTCAGTTGCTGACTAGTTATGAGCTGACAGCCGCGCATTGGCGCCAAATCGCGAAGTCTGCCAGTTGGCAAACCACACGAATGAACTTGAACACCTTTGTGCGGCATCAGGTTTTTGTCGATAGCGATTGTGTGCGTTTGGTAGTGGCGCGTCTGGCGGATGCGGATTTAATCGCAAAAGCGCGCGCATTTCCGTATCAATTGTTAGCGGCACATCGCAATGCCGAAAACATCCCGATCAAGGTGCGGGAGGCGTTGGCGGCAGCGGTAGAAATATCGGTTCAAAACGTGCCAAAAATTGCCGGCTCGGTGGCGATTGCGGTGGATGTGTCGGGCTCGATGTCTTCACCGGTTACCGGAAATCGTGCCGGTGCAACGACCAGCATGCGTTGTGTAGATGTCGCTGGCATGATGGCGGCAACGATTGTGGCGCGCAATCCTGGCGCGATGGTGTTGCCGTTTAACGATAGCGTACAAAGCTTTGATTGGCGAGCTAAGGGTGTGATGGCACAAGCCGGTGCCTTGGCAGCAATGCTAGGCGGCGGTACCAATGTTTCGGCACCATTGTTAGCTTTAAAACAGCGCGGCGTTGCGCCAGAT
>JAYVAQ010000083.1:0-6681 GCA_043750875.1 Rhodanobacteraceae bacterium | reverse complement strand
GCTGCCGATTATTGGCGAGTGCTTTGATAACTCGCGCTTTCCGAAAGAATTAGTTCCAGAAATCGCTGAGCTGGGGCTGCTTGGATCCAGTCTGGAAGGCTACGGCTGCGCTGGCATGAATGCGGTCAGTTACGGCTTGATCTGCCAGGAGTTGGAGCGCGGTGATTCGGGAATTCGTAGCTTTGTTTCGGTGCAATCAAGCTTGTGCATGTATCCGATCTACACCTTTGGTTCCGAAGAGCAAAAGCAGCGATTCTTGCCCGGCATGGCGAAGGGCGAAATTATTGGCTGCTTCGGTTTGACTGAGCCGCACGGTGGTTCTGACCCAGGCAATATGAAAACGCACGCCAAAAAAGATGCAGCAACCGGCGACTGGATTATCAACGGCAGCAAGATGTGGATTACCAACGGCGGCATCGCCAACGTCGCCATCGTTTGGGCCATGACTGAAGACGGGATCAACGGCTTTTTAGTCGAACGCGGTATGAAAGGCTTTGAGACCAAAGATATTCACCGCAAAATGAGCTTGCGCGCCTCGATCACATCGGAGCTTTACTTTGACAATGTGCGCGTGCCAGAAAGTAATCGCTTACCGAATGTCAAAGGTTTGCGCGGCCCACTGTCTTGTTTGACGCAAGCGCGCTACGGCATTACCTGGGGCCCGATTGGCGCCGCAATTGCCTGTTATCGGGAAGTGCTGGACAACACCAAAACCCGCATTATTTTTAACCGGCCGCTGGCAGCAACGCAGTCAGTGCAAATGCGCTTAGCCGAAATGGCGCGTCAAATTACGCTGGCGCAATTAATGAGTTTGCAACTTGGCCGCTTAAAAGATGCGGGCAAAATGCAGCCCACGCAAGTCAGCATGGCAAAATGGAATAACTGCCGCATGGCCATTGAAATTGCGCGTGACGCGCGTGATTTGCTCGGTGGCGCTGGCATTACTACCGAATATTGCCCAATTCGCCACATGAACAACTTAGAGTCAGTCATTACTTATGAGGGTACCGAAACCGTGCATAAGTTGGTAGTCGGTCGTGAAATTACCGGATTAAACGCATTTTAACATTAGCATTAGATAATTTTAACCACTGATAGTTTTAGGTCTTATCGCACTTGTTTTATAGTCGTAGAATATGTTTTCAAAACCGATAACTGAATAGCTTGCTACCAAAACGCCGCTTAACTTTTAGTTTTGCGGCGTTTTTTCTTTTTGGTTCAGCTTCAATTGTTTACGGTCAGTTGCCCGCATTCTTGGCGTGGCAAACTATTTTGAGGACTTGAGTATGAAAAAGATTTTTTTAGCAGTTTTGGCGTCTACGTTGACATTCAGTGCAACTGCCGCTGAGTTGACTTTTAACAACTTGGAAGTCGGTTATACCCAACTTGATTTCAGCTGCGATAAAAGTTGCGATGGTTTCAATTTAATTGGCTCAGTTGAAATCAATGAGATGTTTTCCGCATCGGTCGATTACACCGGCATTTCGGGAAATGGCGCGGACGCAGATCTGACCTATCTTGCTCTGGGTATTCGCAATGAGTTCAGTGAAAACGCCGCAGTTTTCGGTCAGGCTGGCGTTGCGCGGCTGAGCTTTGATTCGCAGTTTGGCAGCGATTCGGAAACCAAGGCTTTTATTGGCGCCGGTATTCGCGGCATGCTGACGGAAAGTTTTGAAGGCGAGGCACTGGTTCGTAAAGTATTCGTCAGTGGTAGCGACCCTAGTCTGAAATTGACTGGCACCTACTACTTTACTGACACCCTTGGCGCTTCTTTTAATTTGGAAGCCAGCGACGGCGACTCGGGCGGTGGCGTCGGCCTGCGCTTAAATTTCTAAACTTGCTGTTGGTAACTTGCTGAACTGCAGAAAAGGGCCTCATGGCCCTTTTTTGTGGCCTGCGTTCGAAAAGTTCCGTTTCGACCATGACTTTTGGCAGGCCGCGAACGCGCCCGGCCCATGCATGCTTGGACTCCGCTGCGCATTATATGGCCGTTCTCCATGCCCAATCGTTTACCTATTGCCGTCGCATTGGCCCTGCTTTGTCAGCAGGCCAGCGCGCAAATCTCGACCCGCCCTGAAATAGAAATCAGCCACGCACCGCAGCGGCTATATGCGCTGACCCATGCGCGCGTCGTTGTTAGCGCGAGCGACGTTCGTAAAGATGTCACCCTGGTGATTGACGAGGGTCGCGTACGCGAGATTTTGCCCGCTGGGCGCGCGTTACCTGCTGGCGCTGCGGTGATTGACGTGATGGGTAAAACCATCCGCCCGGCATTTATTGATTTGGCCAGCACAGCCCTTAGCGATCCGGCATCAGCCTGTGCCTCCAGCAGCAATATTGGTTTTGTACCGCCGCCAGCGCCGGCTGGGCCTCCAGGCGAGGCGCAGGCGGTCGCACAAACGAGCGGCCATTGGAACAAGATGGTTTGCCCGGAACGCCGCGCCGCGGCTGCATTAAAGTTTGACGAGGCTAAGCTGGCCGCGCTGCGTAAGCTGGGCTTTGGCTATGTGCTAAGTCACGGCGCGGATGGGGTGTTACGTGGCACCAGCGCCCTGGTTTCCTTACGCGCCAGTGCCAATGCCCAGCAGAATTTGATCGCCAGCGATGTCACCAGTGACGCCGCGATTGAGCAGGTTTTTGACTTTTCCGGCAGCTATCCGACCAGCTACATGGGCGCTATTGCGCTGTTGCGACAAGCATTTATCGACGCGCGTTGGCAGCATCGCCGCCTCGCACAAATCGCCGACGGTCAAAATCTAGAGCGGCCGGAAGCGAATCGCGCGCTGGATGCGTTGACACCGGCCGCACTAGCGCAACAGCCGTTGATGTTGTTTACGCGCGACGAGCTCGACTTAGCGCGCGCTCAAGCATTGGCGGACGAAAACAAACTCAAGTTAATTTCCGTGGGATCAGGCTTTGAGTACCGTGTTGTGAAAAGCCTCAATTTGGCCACCCCGCTGGTGCTGCCACTGAACTTCCCCGCCGCACCGATGGTGGAAGACCCAGAAAAAGCGCTTGATGTGTCTTTGGCCGAACTTGAGCATTGGCAATATGCTGCATTTAACCCGCGAATTTTGAGCCAGCACAAAGTTCGCTTTGCGCTGAGCGCTTTTGGCATGGAGACCCCTGAGGCAAACTTTGCGCCGAATTTGCGCAAAGCGATTCGCTATGGCTTGAGCGAAGCCAGCGCCTTAGCCGCGTTGACCGAGGTTCCGGCGGCGATGATTGCGATGCCGCAGATGGGTACGCTCAAGCCCGGCACCCTGGCTAGCTTCAGCATTAGCGATGAAACCTTTTTGACCGATGAAAAGGCGAAAATTTATGAGATGTGGGTAGATGGCAGCCGCGAAATCATTGCGCCGCTAAATGCCTCCGCACTGGAAGGGCGCTGGCGTTTCACGGCCGGTGCCAATAATGCGCAGGAGTTGATCATCGCCGCTGATGGCGCGTCATTCCCGTTGCCTGCGAATGCGACAGACGCGCAGAAAGACGAAGCGCCAAAGATCTCGATGACGCGCGATGGCGCGCGCGTGTTGCTGCAGTTCCCCAAAACGGCGGTGGCAGCGCTGAGCGCGGCGCCTGCAAATGCGGCACTTAGCCTAGATCTAACTCTGGCCGACACGGCCGGTAAAGACAGCGAGAGCAAAAGCGGACGCCTTAGCGGCCGCTGGTTAGATGCGCGCGGTGTTTCGCACCCCGTGAGTCTGGAGCGCATCGGTGATCTGGCTACGAATGCCGAAGCCACGCCGCAGGCAGCCACTGCCGCTGAAAACCGCGATCCAGGTGCAACGAGCGAGTCAGCGGAGCAGGTGGCCGTTGCCGAACCGGGCGCCCCGGACGGACAAGGCGAACAAGGTGCCCCGGGCGAAGCTGGCCTTAGCGGTAGTCAAGCCGCCGCCAGTATTGAAGCCGAACAAGGCCCCGCGAGCGGTCGGGTAAAACAAGTTGCGGTGGCGCCACAAGGCGAACAAGAGGCACCTGTACCGGCTTTACCGAGCGTTTGGCGTTATCCCGCCGGCGAATTTGGCCGCAACGCGTTAGCGCCGCAATCGTCGGTATTGATCAAAAATGTCACCGCATGGATCACCGGCAAAGATGCACCGGAAGCGAAAGTGGATGTGTTGATTGAAAATGGCCGAATCAAAGCCGTGGGCGCCGCGCTCAACGCGGCGAGCAATACCCAAGTCATTGACGGTACGGGTAAGCATTTGACTCCAGGCTTGATCGACGCGCATTCCCATATTGCCTCCAGCGGTAACGTCAACGAAGGCTCGCACGCGGTTACCTCAGAAGTGCGTATTGGCGACATTATTGACCCCACCGATATCAATATTTATCGCGAACTAGCCGGTGGCACCACCACCTCGCAAATTTTGCATGGCTCGGCTAACCCGATTGGTGGACAAGCGCAAGTGATCAAACACCGTTGGGGCGTTGGCGCGCAAGAACTGAAGTTTGCCGGTGTGATTCCCACGATCAAATTTGCGCTGGGCGAAAACCCCAAGCAATCGAACTGGGGCGATGCCAACGTCACTCGCTACCCGCAAACGCGCATGGGTGTTGAAGCCGTGATTCGCGCCCAGTTCACCCAAGCGCGTGCTTACGGAGCCGCGCTTAAAGCCGATGCCACAACCCGGCGTGACCTGCGTTTGGAGCCGCTATTAGAAATTTTAGAAGGCAAGCGCTTGGTGCATATTCACAGCTATAGAGCTGATGAAATCCTGATGTTCGCAAGGCTGAGCAGCGAATTCGGCTTCAAAATTGGCGCGTACCAACACGTACTTGAAGGCTACAAAGTAGCGAAGGAAATCAATGAAGTCGGCGCGGGTGCCTCAACGTTTTCGGATTGGTGGGCCTACAAAGTTGAAGTCATCGACGGCATTCCGAATAACGCGGCGATGATGTTGCGCCAGGGCGTCAACGTCAGCTTGAACTCCGATAGCCAAGACTTAGGTCGACGCTTAAATACCGAAGCCGCCAAGACGGTGCGCTATGGCAATTTGAGTGAAACCGAAGCGCTCAAGTTAGTCACGCTCAACCCGGCAAAGCAGCTGCAAATTGATGCAGAAGTTGGCTCCATTGAAGTCGGCAAATCGGCGGATCTGGTGCTATGGAATCACGCACCGCTTTCGACGATGGCGCGCCCGGATACGGTTTGGATTGATGGCCGAGTCTTTTTTGATCGCGCCGCTGAGCAAACAGAGCTGATGCGGGTTGAAGCCGAACGCGCGAAACTGGTGCAAGTGGCATTGCCGGAACGCCTCAAAGCGGCAGCGGGTGGCGCGGGCCCTGAGCCCGGTGCACCTGGGCTGCGCCTGGACGTGGCGCGGCAATGGCATACCAACAAGCATTGGCCCAGCATTTGGATGGCAAAACGTGGGCTTTATCACGACGGCGAAGCCACCCATTTTTGCACTGACGGCGAATAACCATGAGCAACTTTTCTATGAAACCAATGACCGTCTCGCTCCAATTAGCCCGCGCGCTCAAAGCCGCCGCAATTTTTGGCCTGTTGGCTGCGGCGCAGTCCGCAATCGCTGCCACCTTGATTGAACACGCGGATGTCTATCCGGTCAGCCGCGCGGCACTAATGGATACCGCCGTGTTAATAGACGCGGGCAAAATCAAGGCCATCGGCGCGGACGCAACTGCGCAAGCAGGCAGCGCCACACGAATTGATGCCACCGGCCTGCGGCTTTATCCGGGCTTGATTAGCGCCAATTCATCGCTAGGATTGATCGAAATTGAAGCGGTGCGCGCGACGGTGGATAGTGCTGAAGTGGGCAGTATTAATCCGAACGCGCGTGCGCAAATTGCAGTGCATGCCGACAGCGATTTATTGCCCGTCGCTCGTGCCGGTGGGGTGCTGACCGCTTTGAGTGTGCCACGCGGGGATTTGATCGCCGGGCAGTCGGCATTGATTAATCTGAGCGGCTGGAATTACGAAGAAATGACGCTCAAGCCGGCGGTGGCAATGCACATTTATTGGCCCAGCACCCGCATGCCGGATTGGTTGCCTAAGCCAGCCATTGAACAAGCGCTCAAAGCGGCTGCGGAAAAGCTGAAAGTTTTGGACGCCACTTTTGCTGAGGCAATGGCTTACCGCGCGAAAGCAGAATTGCCAGCCGCCAAGCAAGATCGGCCGCAAGATTTGCGTCTAGAAGCGTTGCAGCCGGTGCTCAAAGGCGAGCTGCCGTTATTTATTCACGCCAACGAGCTGACCCAAATTCGTGGTGCACTTAGCTTTGCGGCGAAATACCAACTGAAACTGACCTTAGTCGGCGCGCTAGATGCATGGCGCGTCGCGGACGAGCTCAAGGCCGCGAATGTGCAGGTCATTTTAGGCTCACCGTTTAATTTGCCGATGCGCCGCAGCGAAAGCTATGACGTGCTTTATTCCGCTGCCGCCAAACTGCATGCGGCGGGCGTCAAGATCGCGATCGCCGGTGATGGCGGCGGCATGGATGCCAGCTTAGAAAAAAACATCGCCTATCTAGCCGCACAAGCCGCCGCGTTTGGCCTGCCGCCTGAGCAAGCGCTGCGCGCAATCACGCTCAGCGCCGCCGAGATTTTGGGTGTGTCCGTTCGCATAGCTCGGTGTGGCGGCTGGTCATCGAGGTATCGACACCGGCGATAAAAATGCGCTTGATTGGACTGGTGATTTCCAAAACATCGCCGCGC
>JAYVAQ010000082.1:0-7198 GCA_043750875.1 Rhodanobacteraceae bacterium | reverse complement strand
CTGCCGCTGTAACCGAATGCTTCGGCTAAACGCCCGTAGGAGCGTGTTTGTAAGGTGCGTAAATCGAGCCGCCAAAGTGCTACTTGCCCCATCACTGCGGCGAGTGCCGAACCATCAAAGCCACTACTACTAGGGCTGATACTACCGAAGCCAGGTAAGCCATCGCGCCTGACTTCAGATACGCGAACCGAGCGCATCGCGCCGTCGACAAAGCGCATTTTACCGGTACGTAAAAGCGTGCCGTTGAGTGGCTGTGAGCGTTCGTCTTCATCAAATCGCACGATGCTGCTGAGCGGCTGCCCTAAAAGCTGCATTGGGTCAGTGCCGCAAAAATCCAATAGGTTGTCGCTCATCCATCGCAAAGTGCCGTCACCACCAAGCAAGTAGAGCACCGGCGCACCGTCGGTGGGCAGCGTGACGCCAAGGTCATTTGAAGTTGATTTTTCAGTCATGCCGCAAGGATAACCGAGCGTTCGCAGCTGCGGGTCAATTGTGATTAATTCTAAAGATGAATTCAGGCAGGCAAAGCTTGGCGAAATGTGATTCCGACTGGCATAAATCAGCGCAACCAAAGGGCGCATAAAACTCGACCTCAGCCGCCCATGCGCCAAAGCGTACTCGGGTGGGCAAGTCTGGCCATCCCGATCAACGAGCGAGGCATCAAATGTTAGACAAAATCACCCTTCTGGTTTTTTTAGGTTTGACGACGGCTGCGGTAAACGCGCAAAGCGAGGCATCGGTCGCGGGTTCTGTGAGTGGTATCAGTGAAGCGACCGGCACCTTAATTGGCGGCGCAATCGGCGCAGGGTCGGCATTAACCGTAGGCGTCGTCGCGGTGACGGCCGGTGCTGCCTACTTGACCGTCGTCAGTGCTGCAACTGGCGCGAGCGTGGCGGCGGAATATACGTTGGAAATCCCGCTTGCACTTGCGGCACGGTTGGCCAAGCGAACTGGCGAAAAAATTTCCGCTAGCACGGACGAAAATGGCACACGTTTACACTGCGGCGAAGATTTTATCGCCTATATCCCTGCCGTCGAGCGCACCGGCAGCAGCGGGCGTGAAGCGCTGTGAAGCGCTTGGCTTTCCTTGCTATTTTTTGCGCGGCTAGCGGATTTGCTGGGCAGCGCTGCGATGAAAAGCTCGCTACTCCGCAGGCGAACCTGCATGCTGCCGACGCGGCGGCAATCACGATCGCGGCATTAAACGCACGGCAAAGGCCAATTGCACTCATTGCGCGAATCGGACAAGACTTGAGCGAACACGGCCTGCTTTACAGCCACGCAGGCTTTGTCGCCTTTGGCAGTGATCGCAAGCATCCGCAGGAATGGCGGGTAACACATTTGCTCAACGAATGTGGCAGCGACCGTGGCGCTTTATATCGCGAGGGCATGCTTAATTTTTACCTTGATAGCCCGCTCAGCTATCAAAGCAAGATCATTTTCTTAAAGCCTGAACTAGAACAACAACTGTTGAGCGCGCTCGCCTCACACAACGGCAAGGCGGTCTTTGAGCCGCGCTACAGCGTAATCGCAAAGCCGTACTCCAAAACCCGGCAAAATTCGACCGCATGGGTCCTAGAGTTGATTGCAGCAGCGGCCGGCCCAGCGCCCGATTCGCGCACGGAAGCCAGCGCCATTTTGCGCCAACAGCGATACCAAGCGGACACCATACAAATCCCCTATAGCATGAGAGTTTTAGGCGGCCTCACGCGCGCAAACGCGGTGTTCACCGACCATAGCCTGGGCACACGGCTATCTGGCAAATATTCAGTAAGCACCGTGCACTCGGTATTTCGCCATTTACGTGAAAACAATCTAAGCGAATCCGAGGTCACTTTGACACCTAAGGGTGCCGCAACAATTCCCGGGGAATAGTTTTCAGTAAGAATGCGTCATCGCCGAGCAAGCCTAGCTAAGGCATGATTCCACAACCAAAAAATTGCTGGAGTTGCTATGGATTTTGCCGCCTATGACCGCGTGCGCGCAGTGCGTTTTGATACCCGCACGTTGACCTTATTAGATCAACGGGTATTGCCGCTGCAAACGCGTTTTATTGAATGCCAAACTGTGGCGGACATAGTGACCAGCATTTTCAATTTGACCGTGCGTGGCGCGCCTGCGATTGGCATTGCTGCGGCTTATGGCGTGGTAATTTCTGCGCTCAATGCAGGCGGCGATGACAGTCAACGGCGGGTACAAATCGAGATTGATTGCGCCGCGTTAAACGCAGCACGGCCAACGGCGGTAAATTTGGCTTGGGCGTTGGCGCGTATGCGCGAAGGCGTCAAGTTTTACGGCCCCGACCCGGTGCAGCTGCTGGTGTTGGCGCGGCAAATCGAGGCCGATGATTTGGCCGCGAATCACCGCATGGGCAAAATAGGCGCCGAATTGATCGCGCCGGGCAGTGGCGTGTTGACGCATTGCAATACTGGATCGCTGGCAACGGCCGGCTTTGGTACCGCGCTCGGCGTCATCCGGGCTGGCGTTGCGATGCAAAGAATTGAGCGCGTTTACGCCAGCGAAACCCGCCCTTGGTTGCAGGGCGCACGCCTTACAGCGTGGGAGCTGCTGCAAGATGGCATTCCGGCAAAATTGATCGCGGATGGTGCGGGTGCTTATTTGATGGCAACGGGTGCTGTGCAATGGCTGATCGTGGGCGCGGACCGCATCTGTGCAAATGGCGATACCGCCAATAAAATTGGCACTTTAAGCCATGCCGTTGCGGCGAAATATTTCGGTGTCAAGGTGATGGTGGTGGCACCTAGCTCTACTTTTGATCGACAAACCGCAACTGGCAAAGATGTGCACATTGAAGAACGCGATGCTTCGGAGCTGTTGGAATATGCCGGAACGCGCGTGGCTGCACCTGGCGTGGATGCGTGGAATCCGGTATTCGATATCACGCCTGCGGCGTTGATCGATGTGATTGTTAGCGAGCGCGGCGCCTTTGCTCCGGGTGCGATTTTTAGCTAAAACTCAGCCGTTTGGGTGGGCGACTTAGCGTTTTAACCTTTTGCAAGCAGTGTGATACGTTCTACTGACTTGGTTCAAGCCACTGGAGAAACATTTTGCGCATCGATCACTTAAACGTACGCAACTTTAAGGGCTTCAGGGAACGAGAATTTGCCTTTCACCCCGAATTCAATTTGATTGTCGGCACCAATGGCACCGGCAAAACCAGTGTTTTGGATGCGCTCGCTGTTGCGGTGGGAAGCTGGTTTCTCGGAGTCCGTGGCGCAGACAGCCGCCATATTCGCGGTACCGAAGTGACGCTTGAAGATTTCAAGCACGAAGTGATTACCGACGGTGAGCGAGTCGAATGGGTCCAGTGGGAACGTCTTTACTCATGCGAAGTCACCGCTAAGGGTTGCGTGCAAAAAAGAGACATCCAATGGACGAGATCGCTTAACTCACACGGCGGCAGAACAACCTATGTCAATGCCGCCAACATTAAAGGCATTGCCGCCGAAGCCGACCAAGCAATTCGCGCAGGCAAGGATATTGCCCTTCCACTGATCTCGTACTATGGCACTGGGCGCTTGTGGCAGGAACCCCGCGAGGAATACCACGTGGCGGATCCATCGGAAGTGGCTAACAAGGAGGAGCAGTCACGTCTAGCCGGCTATTTGAATAGCGTGGATCCGCGTCTTTCGGTCGGTCAATTGACGCGCTGGATCGCCAAGCAATCTTGGATTACGTACCAACAGCAAAATCGTGCGCCGCTCGCGTTTCGTACAGTCAGAGCGGCAGTGCTTAGCTGTATTGACGGCGCAGTAGATCTTCTCTTCGATGCGCAGTTGGGCGAAGTGGTTGTAGAGTTCGATGGCGGCAAGCAGCCGTTTTCCAACTTAAGTGATGGTCAGCGCTGCATGTTGGCAATGGTCGGTGACATGGCGCAGAAGGCTGCTAAGCTCAATCCTCAGCTCGGCAGCAAGGTTTTGCAGGAAACTGAAGGAGTCGTGCTCATCGACGAACTTGATCTGCATCTGCATCCACGATGGCAACGACGTGTAATTGAGGATTTGCGCCGAACTTTTCCGAAGGTTCAGTTCATTTGTACAACACACTCACCGTTTTTGATCCAGTCACTGCGCAGCGGTGAGGAATTGCTAATGCTTGAAGGCCAACCTACAGCGAGTTTGGCGAATCTGTCGATTGACGAGATCGTTGAGGGTATACAAGGTGTCAACAATTCGGAAGTCAGTCAGAGATATGCTGACGCGGCGAGTTTGGCAAGTATGTCGATCAATGAGATCGCTGAGGACATACAAGGCGTGAGTAAACCAGAGGTGAGCCAGCGCTACACTGAGATGCTCGGCGTGGCAACGCACTACCTTGAGACTGTGGAGCAGGCAGCCAAGGCTCCAGCAGAGAAACTGGCAGATTTCAAACAGCAGCTCACCGAGGATATTGCGCCATATTCGGACAATCCGGCGTTCCAAGCGGTTCTGGAAATGAAGCGCATCGCCAAGCTTGGAGAGTAAATGATGCGTCCAATCCGCCGCAGAGCCTCACCGATATTGTCGGACTATCAGGACTACAAAAAAGCGCAGCCGGATCTGGTTGCACGGCTAGGCCCGTATTGCAGTTTCTGCGAGCGTCGCATAGCGACCAATCTGGCAGTGGAACACGTTCAGCCAAAGGGACTTGCTGCTTATTTACATCTCATCGGATGCTGGGACAACTTTCTGTTGGCATGTGTAAACTGCAATTCGACAAAGGGAAGCAAAGATGTCAACGTGACAAAGATATTGTTGCCAGATCGCGACAACACATTTGCTGCGTTACAGTATCTGAGCGATGGCAGTATCGAGGCATCGCCAATGGCAGTCGCGGCTGGCAAAAACCAAATGGTCATTGACACCCTCGCTTTGACAGGACTCGACAAGGCAGCGCTGAATTCGCCCGACGCAAATGGCCGACAGGTAGCGTTGGATCGTGTCAGACAGCGGATGGAGGCTTGGCTCACGGCGGTCGACTCACGAGACGAGCTTGCAACAGCCACTCAGAACGTGGCTCCTCTGCAGCGTGCAATTGTGAATATTGCAACGGCAACTGGCTTCTTTAGTATCTGGATGACGGTGTTCAGAGGCGACGCGAACATGCTGGGCCGTTTGATCGACGCATTCGACGAGACTCGCGCCAGCGGATGTTTTGAGCTGATAACCGGCCTCCCCGTTTCGCCAGCGCCGAATTTGGACAGCCTGCTTGCAGGTAGCAAGCTTTAGAACTCGAGCACGGCGCGTTTGCGCCGGGCGCAATTTTTGGCTAGTCAAAAAGCGTGCTGCGAGTTTGTCGCTGCATCACTCAAACGAGTTAACTAAGCACCTTTTTCACTACTTTCTTTGCTACCGCTTTTTTTGCTGTTGTTTTCTTAGCGCCAGCCTTTTTCGCCGCTGGCTTCTTTGTTGCACTTTTCTTAGCCGCAGGCTTTTTAGCAGCCGCCGCAGTTGCATCGGATGCGGATTTAACCTTTGATGCCGTAGTTTTGCTAACTGACTTCTTCGCGGTTTTGACCGTTACACTCTTGCCACGGCTGGCTTTGATATCGCGTTTCGCGCGTTCTGTTGCGCTTTTTGCCGCTGCAGCCGAGCTTTTCGGCTTGCCTTTAGGCGCAATTTCTAACGCGGCTAGACAGTCTTCCAGACTCAGATCCAGCGCTTCCATACCCTTCAAAATCTTGCCGTTTTTCACGCCATCGGTAATGTAGGGGCCGTATTTACCCTGCAAAATCTGGATCGCGCCATCGTTAAACGTCTTGATCACGCGCGCGGCCAGCATCGCTTCTTTTTCTTGAATCAACTCAACCGCGCGTGCGTGGGTAATCTCATACGGATCATCGGTTTTCCCAAGCGACACATACATTGGGCCGACTTTGGCAAATGGCCCAAAACGCCCTACCGCAATCGTGATCTCGCGGCCTTGGTGATCCGCGCCTAATTTGCGCGGCAACTCAAATAATTTGAGCGCGTCTTCCAGCGTGACGAAATCCATTTTCTGACCGGGCCTGAGCGAGGCAAATTTTGGTTTGTCTTCATCATCCTTGGTGCCGATCTGTGCGAACGGGCCAAAACGGCCAATCCGTACGCTAATTTCTTTGCCCGATACCGGATCCACGCCTAAAACCCGGGCGTTGGATGCTTCAGCACGCGTCAAATTCTCAGTCAAAGCCACCAACTCGGTTAGCCGTTTCCAGAACTTTTCCAGTAACGGAATTGGTAGCTTTTCGCCACGCGCAATTTCATCCAGCTCGTCTTCTAACTTGGCGGTGAATTCGTAGTCCACGTAGTCCGGGAAAGAGCCACTCAAAAAGCGAATCAACACGCGCCCAACGTCGGTTGGCGTGAATCGCTTATTTTCCAAAATAACGTAATCACGCGCCAGCAACACTTGAATAATGCTGGCATAAGTGGAAGGGCGGCCAATGCCAATCTCTTCCATTTGCTTGACCAGCGTCGCTTCCGAATAGCGCGGCGGCGGCTCGGTAAAGTGTTGATCCGCGTCCAATGTTTCTAGCGGCACTAAATCGCCAATCGTTAGCACCGGCAGCATATTGGACTCGTCATCTTCAGTTTTGACGTCGCGGCCTTCTTCGTAAACCGTCAAAAAGCCGGCTTCGACGACGGTCGAGCCATTCGCCCTAAACGTATTGCCCTTGCCGCATTCCAGATCCACGCTGACGGTGTTGAGCACCGCTGGCTTCATTTGGCAGGCAATAGTGCGCTTCCAAATTAACTCGTAAAGGCGAAATTCGTCCTCTTTAAGATATTTGCGCACCGATTCCGGCGTGCGCGCTGCAGAACTTGGGCGCACCGCTTCGTGCGCTTCTTGCGCGTTTTTACTTTTGTTTTTGTATTCAATGGGCGCTGCCGGCAACAAATGCGCGCCGAACAAATTGCTAATGGTGGCGCGCAGTTCTGCCAAGGCGTCATTGCTCAAATTCACCGAGTCGGTACGCATATAAGTGATTAAACCGACCTGCCCTTCGGCGGTGGCAACACCTTCATACAGCGATTGCGCGGTGCGCATGGTGCGCTGCGCGCCAAAATTGAGTTTGCGCGAGGCTTCTTGCTGCAGCGTTGATGTCGTAAAAGGTGCCGCTGGGCGGCGCAGGCGATCTTTGCGTTGAATATCGGTTACTTTCAGCACGCCGAGTGGCCCCGCGCCCCGTGCTAATTCGCCTAAACGCATGGCGTGG